>DASTBI010000205.1 GCA_035712145.1 Candidatus Eisenbacteria bacterium
TCCGGGCTCGAGCGACCAGCTCGAGGAGTCCGGCCGCCAGCGATAGACATCCGATCCGGCGTGAGCGAAGAGGTCGACGCCGTCGAACGCGAGCGCACGAATGTCGGTGTCCAGCAATCCCTGATTGACGGGCCGCCAGTCCGAGAGCTGATGACTGATCCGCGCGAGCCCGATGCCGCGGCGTGTCGCCAGCCAAAGGGTGTCGCGCTGGAGGGCGACGCCGGTCACCGACGGGCTGGAAAAGGTCGTGTCGAAGGAGACGGTGAGGCCCTTGTCCGGCAGGGAGCCCGAGACCTGACGGCCGTTCCACAGCGAGAAGCCGCGCGTGGTGCCGATCCACAGCGTGTCGCCATTGGCTTCGAGCACGCGCACCGAATCGGACGGCAGACCGTCGAGCAGGTTCATCACCTCCCAGCGGCGGCCGTCCGCCGAGCGCCGGCTGACGCCATTGCCTTCCGTGCCGACCCATAGCCGTCCGCTGCGATCCAGCGCGATCGAAGTGAGCCGGTTGCTCGCGATGGTCCCGGGCTCACGCCGAATGATCGACAAGGCCTGGGTGGCGCGATCCCATCGCACGAGTCCCGCCTCCGCGGTGGCGCCCCACACCTGCGCGGAATCAGCCAGCAGCGCCGTGAACTGGCGCGCACGAACGAACGTGGTCCATGCCCCGGGTGACGACGCGGCGCCCGCCGTCCCCGCGGCGCCGGCGAGCGTCAGAGCGGCCATGAGGAAAGCGGGCATTCGCATCGATCTACTCCATCGGGCCAAAGCGCAGACGCCACACCATCCATAGCGCCTCCCACACGATCCTTCGACTCATCTTGGAGACGCCCGCGCGGCGATCGACGAAGGTGATCGGGATCTCGCGGATGCGAAATCCTCGCTTCCACACCTTGTAGGTCATCTCGATCTGAAAGGCGTAGCCATCCGATTTCACCCGGTCGAGGTTCACGGCCTCGAGTGCCTTCCGGCGGAAGCACTTGAATCCGCCGGTCGTGTCCCACACCGGAAGGCCCGTGATCCATCTGGCGTAGACGTTGGCCGAGTACGAGAGGATGAGGCGCGAGAGCGGCCAGTTCACCACCGTGACGCTGCCGTTCAGATAGCGCGAGCCCAGCACCAGATCGACCTCGGCCGCATTCTCGAGGAAGGCTCCGATCGCGGCCGGGTCGTGGGAGAAGTCGGCATCCATCTCGAACACGTACTGAGCACCCTGCCGGAGCGCGTAGCGGAACCCGTCGCGGTAGGCGGATCCGAGGCCCATCTTTCCCGGGCGCTGGAGGAGGTGGATGCGCGGATCGCTCGCCTTTCGCGTATCGACCAAGGCCGCCGTGCCGTCCGGTGAGTTGTCGTCGACGACCAGCACTTCCAGCCCGTAGGGAAGCGCGAGCAGCTGGTCGAGAAGGACCCCGATGTTCTCGCGCTCGTTGTACGTGGGAATGATCACGAGCTTCTCCACTACGCCGCCTCCGCTCGAGGCGCGGCCACGCGGCGACGCGCGATCACGCCCGCGAGCAGCAGCGCCACGGACGCGACGAGTCCAAGAGCGGAGAGCAGCAAACCCATGCGCACGGCCCTGGACTCGAAACGGAACTCGATGCGGTGACGCCCTGCGGGCACCGCGACGGCGCGCAGCAGATAGTCGGCCTTGAGGACCGGCGTGCGCCGGCCGTCCACGGTGGCCACCCAGTCCGGGTACCACATGTCGGCGAGCCGCACGATCGCGGGCGCCGGCGTCTCGACGTCGATCGTCACCCGGTTGAGCCGGTAGTCGACGATCGTGGCGCGCCCGGAAGCGGCCACGGCCGCGCCGCCGACGCTCACGCGCGGATCGCTGTCGAGCCAGGTGCCGATGCCAACGTCGTAGCGTTCGGAGGTGATGGAGTCGAGCACGGCGCGCGCAGTCGGCGCGACACGATAGGCGCCGAGCACGGTGACCCGGGGCAGCGCGGTTTCGTTCTCGAACACGATGGCCGAGCCTTGGTACGCCCGGCGCAGCCACGGGACCTCGAGCGGCTGCGGGCTCACCACGTAGCGGATGTTGAGGAGCCGCATCCACGACAGGCTGAAGGCGGTGGGCGCCTGTGGGCTCGGGATCACCAGGGCGTCCACGAGGTCCTGGTAGAGGCGCGGCTTGGCAGCGTGGTAGCCGCCGATCGAGGCGATGCCGAAGCCGGCGAAGCGGTTGCTCTGGATCTCCTCGATCGCCCAGATCCGGAACGTGCCCTGCGGGCCTGCTTTCTCCAGGAACTCGACCACGTCGTCGCGACCCTGTTCGAGGATGCGCGCGACGCGCGGTCCGATGACCGGGGCGACCACCTGGGCGCTCACGGGCCAGATCTCGATGAGGAGCAGCACGAGCGCCATCAGCGAGGCGAGGATCGCCGGCAGCTTGCGACGCAAGGCGAGCCAGCCCACCGCGAGCGTCGCCAGCGCCAGCAGCGAGACCCGGATCAGGTCGGCGATGAATCCGCGGAACGCGATCTCCCCCGCCTGGGGCGCTAAGTCGGGACGCGCAAGCTGCACCGCCTTCTCGTAGCCGGCGCGCCACGCGCCCTGGCCCATGCCGCCCACCAGGAGCACGATCAGCAGCGCCGCGCCGATCATCAGGAGCCCGCGAGAGACGCGCGCGGGAGGCGGATTCGCGGCGGAGCCTTCGAGCAACGCGCTCCAGCCCCACGCCAGGCCGAGAGCGGCAGAGACCTGGAACAGGACGAGGATCATCACCGGCACGCGGAACTTGTTGAACAGCGGCAGGTGCTCGTAGAGGAATCCGTACAATGGGAGATGCTTGCCGAACGAGATCGCGAGCGCCGCGACGCCGAGCGCGAGCGCGAAGGCGCGTGAGCGGCTCCAGGTCAGGAAGCCGAGCAACGCGAGCGCCACCGTGATCATGCCGACGTAGGCGTTGGGGTAGTCCGTGAACGGCATGGTCCCCCAGTAGGTCGGACCGCCGAAGCCGACCGCGCCGGGAATCACGATGGTCGGCAGCTCACGGCCGGAGAGCGACCACGCGGTCGCGTAATCCATGCCCACGCCTCCACCCGCTCCGCCGCCGCGGATCGAGTACTGGGCGTAGTCGCGCAGCGGAAGGTTGTAGAAGCCGGCGATCGCGAACGCCAGAGCCATCGCCGCGCCGAGGCCGGCGGCGCGCAGGAGCCGCGTGACGGGCGTGACCGGCGGGTCGTCGGCGGGCGCCTGCTTCGACACGACGCCGCCGATCACCTCGATCAGCGCGTAGAGCCCGATCGCGAGCCACGAGTAGAACACGATCTGCGCGTGGCCGCGCAGCATCTGGAATCCGCCGGCCAGCGCCAGCCAGCCGATGTGATGCAGTCCCCCGCGCCGCAGCCAGCGGGTGGCGAGCCACAGGAGCAGCGGAATGTACGCCGAGTTGACGAGCTGGCTGCCGTGCCCGTGCGATCCCACCGCCACCAGATTCGGGGCGAACATGAATGCCACACCGCCGAGCAGCGCCCCTTCGGGGCGCGCGCCCCATTCGCGCGCGAGCAGGAAGAAGAAGAGCCCGCCGAGGAAGTAGTAGAGCAGGAGCCAGGTGAGATCGGGCAGCGGCAGCACCTTGGCGATCAGCGCCAGCGGCCAGTCGGGCGGATAGATCAGCGGGTTGTAGGCCCCGCTGGCGAACGAAGGCATGCCCAGGAACACGAAGGGGTTCCACAACGGATAGTCGCGCTGCTGGTAGAGCGACTGCTCGCCCATGCGAACGAATCCCACCGGCGCCGTCGCGTCGGGGGCGACGAAGGTCTGGCCCTCGAGCGCCACCTGGTGGAACAGCAGAACGGTCAGGAGCCCGAGCAGCGCGGCCGCCCATCGGGTGGTCAGCGTGAAGGAGCGAGGCGCCGCGCGGGTCTTCCGAGCCTTGGTGACGGTCTTCGCCATGCGAGCCGCTCGGTCAGCTCCGGAGCGCGAGCGTGCGCTCGATCTCGTCCACCATGCGAGTGGCGAGACCCGACCAGTCGTGGGGTCTGGCGAGCGCGCGGCAGGACTCCGGGTCCACGCCGGCATCCAGGGCGCGGCCCACCGCCGCAGTCATCTCGGCAGGGGTGGCGGCGTATTGAAGACGTGGGGAAACGGGATCGAGATCCTGCACGGGCGTGGTGACGGTGGGTAAGCCGGCGGCCAGGTACTGATAGACCTTGTTGGGGTTAATACCCTGTACGTAGCGATCTTGCGCCCGGAAAGGTATCACACCCACGTCGAGCGCCTGCATGACCGCGGGGACCTCCGCATAGGGCCTTGGGCCAAGCACCGCAACGCCTTCCCGGGCCGACAGCTCGGCCACGGCGCGATCGGTCGCCGGATTTCCAGGACCCACCAGCACCAGGGTTCCCCCCCGGCGGGCCTGTCGCAGGGCCTCGAGCACCTCGAAGTCGAGGAAGTGCGAGAGGAGCCCGACGTAGCCGATTCGCGGCCGGGGCAGGGCCTCGAGCTCGGGCGGGACCGGACGGGGGACGCTGAAGTGGTCGATCTCGACCCCGTTCCCGATGGTGATCACCGGCTTGTCGCTCTCGGCGGCGAGCTGCTGACGGTAATGCTCCGAGACCGCGAAGAACGTGTCGATCTGGCCCTTTGTGCGCTCCCAGTACCGATGAGCCCAGGATGGCACGCCCGCGAATTGGAAGGGGCTGTCGTTGTAATCGTAGAACGCGGCGCGCGCGCCGAGCGCCCTGAGCGCCCCGGGAGCATAGATGTTGGAGACCAGAGCGACCGGCCGCGGCGAGACCTCGAGCGACCGCAACCGCGAGAGCAGCCAGCGCGCGGCGCCCCACTCGATCGCCGAGCGGCCCGCCGCGGTGCTGGCCGCCGCGTTGTAGAGGCCGCTCTTCGTTGCAGTCTTGAGGAAAGGCACGGTGAAGTAGGTGACACGTCCTTCGACGCGCGGCGACCACGGATCGTCGGCGCCGAATGCGGGCGGCTGTGCGTAGAAGATCCGCCAGCGCTCGGGAAAGCGGGACAAGAGGAACTGCTTGCGCGTTCGAAAGTAGCCCCAGCGCACCTCGGCCAGGACGACGAGATCCACTACGTCTGCACGCCCTGGGCCTGGAGCTCGCGCGACACGTCGTCCATCACCTGCTCGTAGTTGAGGTGCAGCCCGGGATGCATGTAGACGCGCGGCGGCTTCTCCACGACCCTCGGATCCACGGCCAGGTACTGTCGGGCCCAGGATTCCAGCGAGAGCCAGCGCCACACCTGGAGCCCGATCGGCCGCCCGGCGAGATACTGGTCGAGCGCGGCCCGCATCGGCTCAGGCTCGATCCAGTCGTGGAGCGGTCCCGGGGTCAGCAGCCGATGGCGCAGCTCGTTGCGGAACCGGCTGCGGAGCCACACATCGGTGGGCGTCTCGAATCCCATCTTGTCGCGGCGGTTCAGCACCGGCTTGGGAATCCGGCTTGCGAGCGCGCGGCGCAGGATCGCCTTGGTGGCGTTCCCGTCCAGCTTGGCCTCGTCCGGCAGGGAGAAGGCCAGCTCCACCATCCGGTAGTCGAGGAACGGCAGCCGCGTCTCGATCGCGAACGCCATGCTGTTGCGATCCTCGTAACGCAGCAGCGACGGCAGCAGACGCTGCTGCAGATCGAACGCCTGCTGGCGAGCCACCGCGCTGCGGAAGCCTTTGGGCGCCTCCAGCGCACGACGTCCCGGAAGGGCCCTCAGCGACGGGCCGAGAACGCGATCCTTGCCCTGGCCGAAGGTGCGCCGCAGCGGCGCGAACAGGCCGCGCGGGATCCACGCCTCGAGCGTGAGCGCCAGCGCGTGCGTCGGACCGAGCCGCCGCGCCACGTCGCCGAAGCGCCGCGCGAAGCCCGGGAGATCGCCGCCGGCCAGCAGGTCGCGCAGACGGAGCGGGAGGTAGCGCTCGTATCCGGCG
Source organism: Candidatus Eisenbacteria bacterium (assembly GCA_035712145.1). Lineage (NCBI taxonomy): Bacteria > Candidatus Eiseniibacteriota > Candidatus Eiseniibacteriota bacterium. The sequence goes on from DASTBI010000205.1 coordinate 5,888, forward strand.
AGCGTCTCGTCGCCACCCTGTCCGTCGAGCAGCACACGAAGTCCGGCCTCGTGCGCGAGGCCCATGACCTTCCACTGCGAGTACACCCCCGGACCTGCGGTCGGCTCGTCCTGCTGGAACGTGAGCCGGTCGAGGACCGGCCACAGGTCGGCGCCGTCCGGCACGATGATGTGCGAGATCGCGCCGCTGGCTTCGACCGTCGCGGCGACGTACGGCCGCTCGTCGAACGCCGGGCCTTCGTCGTAAGCGCAGGTGAAGGCATGGAGCGGCTGCGAGGCGAGCGTCGAGGCGGTGGTGACCACCGCGCTCGAGTCGATGCCTCCGGAGAGGCACGATCCGACTTCCACGTCGGCGCGCAGGCGGAGGCGCACGGCGTCGCTGAAGAGCTCGGCGAAGCGCTCCGGCCATTCGCGCGGGCTGCCCTGGGCGCGCCGCTCGGGATCGAGCGTCCACCAGCGGCGCACCCAGAAGCCGCGCTCGCTGACCCCGAGCATCTGGCCCGGCGGCAGCTGCCACACGCCTTCGAAGAAGGTCTGCGCTTCGTGGTCCACCCAGTCGAGCGCGACCAGGTCGCGGACCGCCGCCAGACGCGGCAGGATCCGGTGCGGCTGGGTGAGGACCAGCGCCTTGGGCTCGGACGCGAACGCGAAGGTTCGGCCGTCCCACTGGTAATAGAACGGCTTGACGCCGAGGCGGTCGCGCACGCAAATCAGCTCGCGCGTCTCGCCATCCCACAGCGCGATCGCGAACATGCCGTTCATGCGCGTGAAAGCGTCGTGGCCGAATCGCCGGTACGCGGCCAGGATGACTTCGGTGTCGCTGGCGCTGGTGAAGCGCTCGCCCATCGACTCGAGCTCGGCTTTCAGCTCGATGTAGTTGTAGATCTCGCCGTTGTAGGTGATCCAGTGCCTCGCGTCGTGGCCGCACATCGGCTGGTGACCACCCGGCGACAGATCGACGATCGAGAGCCGCCGGTGCGCGAGCCCGACCCCGTGGGCGGCATCGGCCGGGCCGTGATGGCGTCCCGGCGCGTAGGGATGCGGGCTCTTGTAGGCCTCGGCGGGCGTGTCGGGGCCGCCCAGCGTCACCGTGTGGCCGGAGCGCGGCTCGATCAGCACCATGCCTTCGTCGTGCGGGCCGCGGTGGCGCAGCAGGTGGGACATGTGGCCGAGGCGACCGAGGTCGATCCGGTCATCGAGCCGAAACAGTCCGGCGATGCCACACATCGGCGCTTCCCTCCTCCTCAGCGCTCGCGGCCGACGCGCAGCGCGAACGCCAGCGCGATCAGTCCGAACATGGCGCCCAGCTTCATCGTCCAGCCGGCCGGCGTCGGCGACGCGTGCTGGGCGACGATCGCGAGTCCCAGCGCGGTCACGAACAGCAACGCCGCTTTGGCGCCCCGGAACGGCAGCCGGTGCACGCGCTGCGCGACGAGATACGTGGACACCGCGAGCGTCACGTTGCCGAGCAGTGTGGCTTCCGCCGCTCCCAGCACACCGCCCCGCGGGACGAGCCACGCGTTGGCCGTGACCGCCACAGCCGCCGCGGCTGCCGCGGTCCAGCCGAGCCAGTGGGTCTTGAGCGCGAGCTGGATGCCGAGACAGGCGACATAGTACGCACCGTACGCGACCGCGGCAAAGGTGAGCATCAAGGCGGGCTTTCCCGCGTCCTGATATTCGGGCGGCACCGCCACCGCCACGATCTCGGGGGCGAAGGCGCCGATCCCGAGCGCGAGCAGACTCGCGACCGCGACGTAGAGCGAGAACACGCGAGCGAAGAGTCCGGGTGAGTCGGGAGCGGTGGCCCGCGCGTGCGCGAATGGAAAGAACGCGAGCGAGAAGGCCGACACGCCCATCATCGCGACCGCGAAGAACTTCACCGCCACCGCGTAGGTGCCGACCGCGCCCAGACCGTGCCATTGCTGGAGGAAGAAGCGGTCGGCGGCGCCGACCACGCCATAGCCGAGCGCGGCGGGCACGAGCGGCGCGCCGAAGGCCACCATGCGCCGCAGCACGGCGGCGTCGAACGCCGGCGCGATCGAGTGACGGATCAGCACCAGTCCGAGCGCGGCTCCCGCCAGATCGCCTGCGAGCTTGCCGTAGAGCACGCCGGCGACGCCGAGCTGCCGCTCGAGCACGAGCCATAGCGAGACCGCGGCGGTCGCGACGGTCTGGACGAAGTTGAGCGCGATGAACTTCTGCGGCTGAAAGGTGACGCGAAGCACGTCGTTGGCGAACAAGGTGAGCAGCGTGAAGGGCAGCGTGACCGCGCCGATCACCAGGTACTTGCGATACGCCGCCGAGCCGATGACGGCGGGCGCCAGCACGCTCGCCAGGCCGGCCAGCAGCAGCGCGGCCACGACCGAGAGCGCGAGGCGAAAGAGGAGCGACGTGGCCACCATCCTTTGGCGCGCTTCGCGGCTCTCCTCCTGGTAGAAGAAGCGCACCAGCGCCCCGTCCATCCCGAACACCAGGAACACCACCGCGAACTGGGCATAGGCCAGCACGAGATCGCCGACGCCGTAGACGTCGCGCGTGAGCACGCGGGTGAGGATCGGCACCATCAGGAGCTGGACGGCGCGTCCGCTCACCTGGCCGAGGCCGTAGACCAGCGACTCGGCGGTCAGCCGCTTGAGCGCCTCACGCATGCGTGCCGGATTCCGAGTCGGCCGCCCGAGCGACCGGCCGCTCGCCCGCATCGAGCGACTGGTAGAGCCCGATCAGCCGCCGGGCGAGAACGGGTGCGGCGTGCTCGCGCTCGACGTAGGCGCGACCGTGCTCCCCCAGAGCGCGGCGGCGCGGCTCGTCGTCGAGCAGCTCGGCGAGCTGCTCCGCCAGATTCTCCTTGGTGCAGCGAACGATCGGGCAATCCACGAGTCGTGGCTCGAAGTCGTCGCGGATGAAGCACAGCACCGGTTTCCCCATCGCCATCGCTTCGACCGCCACCATGCCGTACCAACCCATGAAGACCTGGTCCACCACGACGTCGGCCCCGGCCATGAGGTCGCGCAGCCGGGCCCACGGCACCCGCTCCACGGTCTCGAAGCGCACCGCGCCGAACCGCGGGCGCAGGGCCTCGTAAGCGCGCTCGACGTAGCGCGTGCCTTTGATGAGGCGGTTGGTGGGCGCGTGAAGCACGAGCCGCGGAGCTCCGGAGGACGGCGTGAACGGATAGCCCGGGAGGTCGACGGCGACCGGCAGATGCATGGCGCGGGGCGCGGATTCGAGCAGATCCGGGGTCGATACCAGCTCGGCGTCGGCGAAGCGTCTCGCCGCGGCGCGGATCATCCGCTGACGCCCGGGATGGCAGAAGGGATCGCATTCGGTGCAGGTGGCATGCGTGTGGGTCGCGAGCATGTGCGCGCGATTGCGAATGTCGCAGCCGTGATAATGGAAGACCACCTTCTGGCCGAGTGCTTTGTAGAGCGGCAGGTCGGGATTGTGAGGTGGCACCAGGGTGCGGCCGAAATGGAAGTGATAGACGTCGTAGCGCCCGGCATGGCGCAGGAAGCTGGCCAGATATCCCGCGTAGCGCGGGAACACAGGCAGGGCGTCGTAGGGCCGCATCTCGTCGGGCGTGTATTGCGGGAAGCCGGGGTTGTAGGCGAGCGAATGCGCGTCGACGCCCAGATCGCGCAGTGCGCGTGCCAGGATCGACGCCTGCCCCGCGATCTCGGCGGGCGCATGGAGCACGCGCAGGCTCATCGAAGGCCGCCCCGGCAGCGAGCCGTGTAGAGCGTGACCTCGTCGCCGGGCTGCTTCCACGGATGGACCTGCCGGAATCCCCCTGCACGGCACGGACTGGATTCCAGCGCGCGGAGCCTGGGCTCGGCGGCGGCCCTGCCTCGCAGCACGAACCATCCATGGTCATCCGTCATCCCGAACGCGTGTCCTTCGCCACGACCGAAGATCTCGGCTTCCGGGCGCAGTCTTCCGGTGGCCGAATCTCGCACGCACCCGACCACCACCGGAACATCGGTCCGCGGCGAAGGAACGCGAAAGACGACCGGGACCGCATCGCCCTCGTGCTCGCCTGCCTCGTAGCGCCAGCGGCGCGCCGCCCGCAACACCGCAGACTCGGCCGCGACCCGCAGACTGGGATCCTGGCAGCTGAGCGCCGACCGTGACACGTTCACCGCCCATGCTCGTCCATCGGGGCCCAGGAAGATCCGCACCGTGACGCGCCCTCGACACCCGTAAGAAACCGCCACCGGCCACTCGGCTTCCTCCCGCTCGATCGGCTCGGGCGAGACCCTCGCCAGCGTGTCGACGATCCACGTGGCCGAATCCTCCGACGCGGGTTCGTTCTCGGGATCGGAGAAGGGCACGCGCAGGGTCCACCACACGCTCACCGGCCGATCGCCCTCGGTGGCCGGCCGAAACGTCCATCGCCGCACCGCGCGGACCGCGGCGCTGTCGAAAGAGGCACGCAGCTCGCGCGTCAGGATGTCGTGCCGAACGTTGTAAGGAACGACTTTCGCAGTGCGGACGATTCCCTCGCGCCCGATCAGCACGCGGAGCTCCACCTCCGTGCTGATTCCGCTCCCGATCGCCCATGACGGGTACTGGGCCGCCGGTGTGTGGATCGGCCTCGGCGCCGCCGCCATTGCCGGAGAGGTCATGGCCCCGAGCGCCACGGCGGCGTTCCACAGCGCCTGCTTCATCGCGGCCTTCCGAACGGATTCGACGCCCCGCACCAGGGGCAGGTCCAGCGCGTCGGCCACGGCTGCGGCGGATCGAGCACGGCGTGCTCCCCGCACGCGCGGCACACGTGGGTGACTCGGCGCATGGCCGGCTCACGATGGACGCCGGGCATCCCGCTCTTGCGGAAGGTCATCACGAAGTTCGCGTCCGCTGCCAGATCGATGCCGGTCGACCGGTGGAGCCACGCCACGACGTCGGTGAACGCGCCCTGCAGCGGCTTGGTGCGAGGATCGTTCATCCACGAGAACCCGGCTGGAACGTGCGCCATGGCCTCGACCTCGAAGCCTCGGCTCTCGAACAGGCTCAGCACCTTTTCCTGGTCGAAGCGCTGCTGATGCTCGAGCCGCTTGCGAAACTTGAGCAGCGCGTACTTGGCGAAGTAACCGGCGAAGCGGTAGAGCCGGTCGTCGAACGCCGCGGCGCGCGGCACGGAGACATAGAGCATGCCTCCCGGACGGGTGACGCGCGCCAGCTCGTCGCAGCAGGGCTCGAGCTCCGTGACGTGCTCCAGCACGTAGTGGCAGACCGTCAGGTCGAACACCCCGTCGCGAATCGGCAACCGGGCCAGGTCGCCGCGAAATGCCGACACGTTCGCGGTCCGCGGCGGTGGACCGGGTGGAAACTTGATGTCGAAACCGGTGATGCGCAGATCGCTGCGGTCCGCGTAGGGCCACGAGCCTGGACCGCAGCCCGCGTCGAGCACGCGGATCGAAGGCGGCGCAGTGGCGATCACTTCGCGCAGGAAGAGCGGCGGCTCGAGCGGCCCGAACGCGGGCTTGCGGATCCACTGCGCGACCTCGATCGTCACGGCATCGCCTCGCCCGCGGGCTTGCCCGCCAGCGCGTCGCCGAGGGCGCGCGGCACCGCCATGGCCGCGGCGCCGTGGCCGCGGACCAGCAGCCAGCCCATGAGCAGGAGCTGCCACAAGAGGAACGCGGGCAGCCAGGTGAGGCGCGCGAGGCCGCGCGCGTGCGTGGAGAACAGCCTGAGGTTGGCGCGCAGCCGGTGATAGATCTTCCACGGACTCGCCTGACCGCTCGACGCGGAAACCTGGTGCCAGAGACGAGCGGTCGGCACGAACAGGAGCTCGAGCCCCGCGGCGCGCGCGCGCAGGCACCAATCCGAGTCCTCGGCGTAGATGTAATAGCCCTCGTCGAGCAGGCCTACCTTCTCCCACGCGCTGCGCCGCGCCATCAGGCAGCAGCCGGTCACGTAACCGGTGCGCTCGAGCGAGCGATACTGTCCATGATCGAGGGTGTGGACCCCGCGATGCGACGCCCATCCGAGCCACGGCTCGAGCCTTCCACCCGCGTACCAGATGCGCGCGCTCGGCGCGCCGAAGTAGATGAGCGGTCCGGCGGCGCCGGCGTCCGGCACCTCGTCCAGCGCCATCAACAGGCGCTCGATCAGCCCGGGATCGGCGCGTGTGTCGTTGTTGAGCAACATGATCGCGTCGGCGCCGCGCTCGAGCGCGTGGCGCAGTCCATGGTTGTTGCCGCCCGCGAAGCGGCGGTTCTCGGGGAGGGCGAGCAGAGTGACACTCGGGAACTCGGCGGCGATCGCCGCGGCCGAGCCGTCGGTCGATCCATTGTCGACCACGATGGTCAGAAGGTCCCAGCCGGCCGGCAGGCGGCAGGCGGCGAGCGTGGGCAGCAGGGCGCGCGTGTCGGCAAGACCGTTCCAGTTGAGCACCACCACCGCCACGGTGCTCACGCCTGGCGCGCCTCCGCCTCCACGGCCGCCTGGAGCTGGAGCGCGGCCCAGACCATGCCTCCGATCAGGAGCACCATCATCAGCGCGATGGGCCACACCGGGAGGCCGGCGTAGAGCATGTAGAGCCACCAGAAGTCGAGCGCGTGGAGCATGCGCGCCTGGTCGCCGCGCCCGATGCCCACCCGCTCGTCGATCTGGCCTCGGCCGCTGAGCCGCGGCACCTCGCCGCGCGCGTGCTCGGCCACATTGCGCGACAGCATGCGCCAGTGAGCAACGATGGGGCTGAAGCTCGGATTGAAGTGGCTGTCGCTCATGAAACGCGGATCGTCGAGCGCGCGTGTGTACGGATAATCGCCGGCCTCGCGCATCTGGGCGCCGAAGTGGATCGAGACGCCGCCGAGCTGCACCACCAGCCCGAGCGCGCCCAGCACCAGCGCCGCGGCGCGGATCGCGCGCGATGTGGAATCGAGGGCGAACGCCACGGCCAGGAACGCGGGCGGCAGGAGCGGCACCAGATAGCGTGGTCCGAACGAACCGTCACCCGCCCAGTGCTCGAAGGTGCCGTAGAGCACCAGCGCCGCGCCGAATGCGAGCATCGCTCCCACCGCCGCCCGCCGCGCCACCGGCGGCTTGAGCCACATCGTCTTCCAGCCGCGCGGCGCGAGCCATAGCGGTGGCGCGAACCACAGGACGCCCTTGCCCGAGGAGATCAGCAATCCATAGAGGCCGATCAGGAGCGGCGTGGTGTAGGCCGCGGGTGTCGCCTGCGCGCCGTAGCCGCTCTCGAGCGGATTGCCGAAGCGCGCCCCGTTGTAGATGAGATGACCGGCCACGGCGAGCGCGAACGCGATGGCGAGCGGACGCGTGTCGCGGAGCGGCCGCGCCATCAGCACAGGGCTGATGCACAGGAGCGCGATCGGCAGCATGCTGGCCTTGACCGAGATCGCGAGGAACAAGCCAATGGCCGCGATGAAACGCGCCTTGGGATCCTCCGCCTTCGCGCTGCCGGCCAGCGCCAGCAGCAGGCCGAGTCCCTGGAGCGGCTCGGCCATGAAGCTCTTCGCGTACACCCAGAGCGGCGTGGCGAATCCGAGCATCAGGGTCGCGAGCAGCGCCGCTCGCGGCCTTATCTGAAGTCCCCGTGCCGCTCCATAGAAGACGCCCAGCAGCAGCGCGACCACCCATGCGTTGAAGAACGAGGCGATGAAGCGCACGGCCAGCGTGCGCCGCAGCCCGTCGAGACCAGAAACCGCCGCGATGCCTTCGGCCGCGGCAACCAGCGGCAGCGCGAGCACGGCCTGGCCGGCGGCGTTCTTGGTGTAGTGGCGGCCGTCGGGACCGGCCAGCGTCGCGCCGGCCGGAATGTCGAGCCGTCCGTGGAGAATGCTGCGCGACAGCTCCAGCATGCTGACCTCGTCGCTGCCCACGACGCGGCCGCCTCCGCTCAGCACGTAGGCCAGGAAGGCGAAGACACCGATCCAGCGCGTGGTCGCGATCAGGCCCTTCATCGCCAGCCCCGATCCGGCGCCAGCTGATCGCCGAGTGCCAAGGCTTCGTCGGCCAGTCTCTCCCACGAATGCGCGCGCCGCACCGCCTCGACGCCGGCGCGCAGGCGAGGCCCGAGACCTTCGGCGAAGAAGCGCACGACCGCGTCGGCCAGGGCGCCAGGGTCCTCGGGCGGCACCACGAGACCCGTCTCCTCGGCGCGCACCGTTTCACCGAGCCCCCCCACGTCGGTGATGATCACCGGCACGCCGAGCGCGTAGGCCACGTGGGTGACGCCGCTCTGCGTGGCCGACCGATACGGCAGCACCACCACGTCGGCGGCCTTGAACAGCGCCTCGACCTCGTCGTCCGGAAGGTAGTGGTCCATGAGCTTCACCGCAGAATCTCCCGCCGACCTTGCCAGCGAGCGATAGGGCGACGCATCCTCGTAGAACTCCCCCGCCACGATCAACGTGACCGAACGGCGTTCGCGCACGCGCGGCCAGGCCTCGAGCAGGATGTCGAGCCCCTTGTAGCGGCGCACATAGCCGAAGAACACCGCCACCTCGCCCTCGACGCCGAGCTTCCGGCGCGCGCTCTCGCGCGTGTAGCGGCCGCGGTCGAACTGCGCGTAGAGCGGATGAGGCACCCGGCGCCGGATCGCCCCGGGCTTCAGGCGATCGAGGTCGCGCTCCACGCTCTCCGACATCACCAGATAGCCATCCGAGTGACGCAGCATCCGCCGGGTGAGGAACCCATCACCCAGCCGCCGTTCATGCGGCACCAGGTTGTCACACACCAGCGCCACCCGGGTGCCGCGTCGGCGCAGCGGACCGACCGCGCCGGTGAAGGCCGGCGCGAAGAACGGCAGCCACCACTTGAGGATCACCAGGCCGGGTGCGAAGGCTTCGAGGTGGCGCGCCGCGCGCCCCCACGAGAGCGGCCCGATCGAATCGAGCAGCGCCGCCACCTCGAAGCTCGGCGGCTCGGCGGCCTCGTCGCGCTGGCTCTTGCCCGGGAACAGGATCTCGGGGTACTGGCGCGTGAACGTCACCCCTCGGACCTCGGCGCTCCGCGCGAGCGTCTCTCCCAGCAATCCGAGATATTGAGCGATCCCTCCGCGCCAGGGATGGAGCGGTCCCACCAGGGCGATGCGCACGTCAGCGCGCCCGTCGCGCACGCCTTCCGGAGTGGCGGGACGACCAGGTCTCGAGCCCGTGCGGCTCGAACTGGAACCGCACCGCCTGGGCGCCGTGCTTCTCGAGCGCCGCCGCCACGCGGTGCTTGCGGTCGAACCGGGTGAGCAGCAGGAAATACCCGCCGCCGCCGGCGCCCGGCATCTTGCCCCCGATCGCGCCTTCGCGGCGCGCCAGCGCGTACAGGCGGTCGACCCGCGTGTTCGAGATGCCGCGCTCCAGCTTCTTCTTGCTGGTCCACGCCTGGTGGAGCAGCTCCCCCATCGCGTCGACGTCGCCGAGCAGCAGCGCTTTCTTCATCTCGAGCGTCCGCTGCTTGAGATCGTGGAGCGCCTCCACCGTGCCCTTCCTCCCGGCGCGGTAGTTCTCGGTCTGCCGCTCGATGATGCGCGCCGACTGCCGGGTCTGCCCCAGGTAGCAGAGCAACAGCCGGTACTCCAGCTCGCGGATCACGCCCGGCTGCACGCGCAGCGGATTCACCACGTTCGCGTCGCGATGGAACTCGATGAAGTTGAATCCTCCGAACGCCGCCGAATACTGATCCTGGCGGCCGCCGGCGAGCCCGAGGTCGACGCGTTCGACCCGATACGCCAGTTCCGCGGTCTCGTCGCACGAGAGCGGACGCTGGAGCCACGCGGAGAGCACGCCGATGAGCGCCACCATCATCGTCGACGACGATCCCAGCCCTGATCCCGGCGGCGCGTCGGAGTGAACCCAGAGGTCGAGCCCGCGCTTCACCTGGAGCGCGCGGATCGCGGCCTTGAGCAGGTCGAGCTGGCCGTCGAAAGCGAGCCCCCGCGGGTGGTCGTACTTGACCGACATGTCGTAGTCGAGGCTGGCCAGCGTCACGCGCGAGTCGCGACGCGGCGAGAGCGAGGCGTAGGCGTACTGGTTGATGGTGGCCGCGAGCACCAGGCCGCCGTGCTCCTCCGGATAGGGCGACACGTCGGTGCCGCCGCCGCAGAAGCTCAGGCGCAGCGGCGCGCGCGCGCGGAAATAGGCGCGGTCGCTCACGAAGCAAACCTGCGCTCGGCGCGCTCCAGGCCTTGCGGGGTCCCGATGTCCCAGAAGCTGCCTTCGGCCGCGTGCCCGACGAGCTGCCTGGCGCTCGCGAGCCCCGGCAGCACGTCGCGCTCGAGCGAGGAGGCTCCGGAAGGAAGCGCATCCCACAGCTCCGGGCCGAACGCGTAGCAGCCGCCGCTCACCCAGGCCGGGCCCACATGGCCGGCGTCCTTCTCGACGAACCGGGTCACATGGCCATCGTCATCGCACTCGACACGCCCGCTGGCCTGCGCATCGTCGAGCCGGAAGAGCGCCAGCGCACCCACCGCCCCGCGCTCCCAGCGGGCGCGCTCGAGCGCCCACAAATCGAGCTCGGCGAGCGTGTCGCCGTTCATCACCAGGCTCGGGCCGAGCAAGAACGACCGCGCCTGGGCGAGCGCTCCGGCGGTGCCGAGCGGCTGCGTCTCGCGTGAGTACTGGAGCCGGACCCCGAGCTTCTCTCCGTTGCCGAACGCTCGCTCCACCTGCTCCGCGCCATGTCCCACGCACAGCACGATGTCGCCGAGGCCCTGGCCCGAGAGCCAGCCGATCTGCCGCTCGAGGAACGGACGGCCGGCGACGGGCGCCAGCGCTTTGGGCAGATCGCCGATCGCGTGCGCGAGACGGGTCCCGAGGCCCCCCGCGAGCACGAACACTCTCAATCCCGCACTCCTTCGAGCTCGCGGGCCACGTTATAGCGTGCGCGCACCGGGTAGTCTGCGCGCGGCGCATGGATGCGAGCGATCATCTCGCCGAGGAGCCCCATGAGGATGAGCTGGATCCCGAGCAGCACCAGGCCGGCGCCGAACAACATGAGCGGCCGCACGCGAATCGGATCGCCGGTGAACCACAAGGCCACGAAGAACAGACCGATGCCGATCCCGACGGTCAGGAACAGGAGCCCGATGCGCCCGAAGAGATGAAGCGGCTTCAACGCGGAGGTCGAGAGGAACGCGGCGGACAAGAGGTCGAGGAAGCCGTTCACGAACCGCGCCGCCCCGAACTTGCTCTTCCCGAAGCGCCGTGCGCGATGGCGCACCGCCACCTCGCCCACGCGGAATCCGCGCCAGTGCGCGAGTGCGGGAAGGAAACGGTGGAGCTCCCCGTAGACCTCGATCGACTCCACCACCTCGCGGCGGTAGAGCTTGAAGCCGCAGTTGAAGTCGTGCAGCCGGATGCCGGCGGCCATGCCGGTGACCGCGTTGAAGAGCCGTGACGGCAGCGTCTTGGTCGCGGGATCCTGGCGGTTCTGCTTCCAGCCGGACACCAGGTCGAGCCCGCCCTCGAGCGCCACGACCAGCTTGTGGAGCTCGGCGGGATCGTCCTGGAGATCGGCGTCGAGGGTCAGCACCCAATCCCCGCGCGCCATCCGGAAACCGACCGCGAGCGCGGCGGACTTGCCGAAGTTGCGCCGGAACGAGAGCCCGCGCACGCGCGGATCGCGCTCCGCAAGCTCCGCAATCACGTGGTCGGAGCCGTCGCGCGAGCCGTCGTCGAGGTAGACGATCTCGAAGGAGCGCCCGAGGCCTTCGAGCGCGCGCACCAGCTCGGCATGGAGCTCGCGAAGGCTATCCGCCTCGTCGTAGACCGGAATCACCGCCGAGACACCGAGGCGGGTCACTCGCGCGCCCCGGCATAGAGCGTCCGGGCCCACTCCGCCTCGCGCGGGAGCCCTTCGCCGATCGTCACTCGGGGCACGGCGCCGAAGTCCTCGCGCAGACGGGTGTTTTCGGCTCGCGTGCGAAGTGGATCGCCGAGCGCCCGCGGCTGGAACGAGAGCCGCGCTTGAACACCGAGCGCCGTCTCGAGGATGCGGATCGCTTCGAGCACCTCGACCTGCGAGCCCCCGCCGACGTTGTACACACCCTGCGCCTGCGGACGGCGCCAGGCCAGGACGTTGGCCTCGATCGCATCGTCGACGTAAGTGAAGTCCCGCGATTGACGGCCGTCCCCGAACACCGTGATCTCCTCCCTGCGGAGCAGCGCGCGGCAGAAGCGGTGGAACGCCATGTCGGGTCGCTGGCGGGGACCATAGACCGTGAAGTAGCGGAGCGCCACTGCCGGAACCCCGAAGCTCTTCCCGTAGAGCAGGGCGAGGTGCTCGCCCGCGAGCTTGGTCACGCCGTAGGGCGACATGGGGCGCGGCAGCACATCCTCCGGTGTCGGATACTGCTCGGCCTCGCCGTACACCGACGAGGACGACGCGTAGACGAAGCGCTGGAGCGAGCCGTTCCGGTAGCGCTCGAGCAGCCGCTGCGTGGCGAGCACGTTGTGGTGCGCGTAGATCGCGAACTCGCGCCCCCACGAGGCGCGGACTCCGGCTTGCGCCGCCTGATGAAACACCACGTCCACGTCCGGCAGCACGTCGAGGTCCGCGCTGCCGAGATCGAGCTCGAGCATTCGGAAGGCGCGATGATCGCGGGCCGATTCCAGATTGCGGCGCTTGAGCTCGGGGTCGTAGTAATCGGTGAAGCAGTCCACCCCGGTCACCGTCACGCCCTCGGCGAGCAGGCGGTCCACCAAGTGCGAGCCGATGAATCCGGCCGCCCCGGTCACCAGCGCATGGGACATGGAAGCGTTAGGGTCCGCCCGGAAGCGGCGGCCGCGGGAGCGGGACCGATGAGCCGCCGCGCTGGCCTTCCACCAGCTGACGGGTCTCGTTGTCCTCGGGGTGGCGCTGGAGCCAGCGCTCGAGATAGGTCAGCGCCTGCTCACGCTGCCCGACGTCGTTCAGCGTCGAGTACGCGGCGAGGTAGGCATAGAAGTTCTCCGGGTCGAGCTGGATCGCGCGGTCGAGCGCCTTCATCGCGCGGTCGCGCTGCTGATTGAACATGAGCGTGATGCCCAGGTAGTAGTGCGCCTCGGAGCTGTTGGGCACGCGCGCCGTCAGGCGCTCGAAGAGCCGCACCGCCCCCAGGGTGTCGCGGGCTTGGAGATAGAACCGTCCGAGCGGCACCAGCACGTCCACGTAGCCCGGGAACATGCGCTCGACGCGCTCCAGCTCCGCGATCGCGCGCGGGAAATCGCCGGCCTTTTCGTACACCAGTGCCAGCTGCATGTGCGCCGCCGCGTAGTTGCGGGACAGCGTGGCCGCGTTCTCGTCCTTGAACACCGTGCTGTCCCAGGAGCCGTCCTTCCTGAACAATCCGTTGTAGCGGAAGAGCTCGTACATGTTGTGGCGGGTGAGCGCCACATCCACATCGGGCTGGAGCGTGTCGCCGTTCACGCGATAGACCAGGCCTTCGAGCGAGAAGTACTTGTCGAAGCCCATGTGCTCGGGAACCGTGACCGCGAAGTAGGGAGGCTTCTTCCAGCTCCCGTCCGGATTGCGGTTCTCCTTCATGATGTGGGCGACCATGTACTGGTTGGTGTAGATGACGTTTCCGGAAGCGTCCTGGACCGCGCCCGCGCCGAGCTGGTCGATGGCCTCGTTGCTGAGCGTGATGGGAACCTTGGGCTCCTCGTCGCGCAGCTGGTAGATGTACCAGTCGGTATTGAGCAGGCTGAGGTTGACCACCCGCACGTCCTTGCGGAAGTTCTCGACCTGCTGGATGTACCAGAGCGGGAAGGTGTCGTTGTCGCCGTTGGTGAACACGTACGAGTTCGGAGCGAGCGGCGCCAGCATGTTGTAGGCGTAGTCTCGCGCCACCTCGTTGCCGCGACGGTCGTGGGTGTACCACAGGTTCCTCATCACCAGGATCGGCTGGACCACCATGAGCGCCGCGGTGGCCGCCAGTGCCGCCCGCTTGGCGTTCTCGACGGCGAAGGAGTCCGACACCCAGCGCAGCAGCCACGCCGCGCCGAGGGCCATCCACAGCGCGTAGGCGTGATACCCGCTCTGGAAGAAGTAGTCGCGCTCGCGGACTTCGTGATCGGTGAAATTGAGGAACGCGATCATGCCCGCCGTGGTGAGCCCGACGAACACGAACGTCACCAGGAAGGATGTTCGTTCTCGTCGGAACTGGTACGCGGCGCCCGCCACGCCGAGCAGCAACGGCAGCAGGCTCCCCCACACCCGGTCGGTCGGGAACAGCGGCCACTGGCGTGAGAAGTAACGCCAGAATTCCTTGTCGAGCTGCACCATGAGCGGCGCGCGCCGCTCCAAGGGACTCGAAGGACCGTACTGCTTGCGCTCGAGCAGGTCGCGCATGCGCTCCCAGTTGGAGGGATTGCCTTCGTTGATCGCGGGGCGCTGGGCCGCGCGGATCGGCAGGTAGAGGTGGGTGGAGTAGCCGATCGCCATGAGCGCCAGCGAGAGCAGGATGATCTTGCCTTCACGAGTGCGCCGCGACAGCAGGAAGAGCGGCACAAAGACCGCGGCGATCGCGACCACCGCGGTGCCGGTCGAGAAGTCCTTCTCACCGAACGCCACCGACATGCAGTAGAGGGAAGCCATCGCGCTCGCGACCGCGACCGGCATCGACAGCTTGCGCTGGCTGGCGTAGACCAGAAACGTCCCGGCCAGCAGCCCAAGCACGCCGCCGGCCATGAACTCGAGACCCTTGACGATCAGCAGCAGCGCCATGAATGGCATCGTGAACAGGAGGCCTGCGCGCTTGTCGACCACCCACACCAGGGCGAGCAACGGCGCTCCCATGATGCCGACGCCGAGGTGGAGGCCGACGCAAAGCCACATCACGTAGACCGCGACCAGGAGCGGCCCGGCGGTCGGCGTCTGCTCGTGCGCTTCCCACCACTTGAGCCCCAGCCATAGCACCAGGATCTGCGCGAGGCTCATCAACGAGTAGACCTCGGCCTCGATCGAGTTCTCCCAGAAGGAGTCGGAGAAGGCGAGCAGCAGTGCGCCGGCGAACGCGCCGACGATCGCGATCCACTCGTCGGTCCGGGTGCGCTCCTTGCCCTGAGCGAGCCGGATCAGCCTCAAACCGACGAAATAGGTGGCCATCACGGCCAGCGCCGAGGCCAGAGCCGAGAGTCCGTTGACGCGCTGGGCCACGGACGCCCACGGCACGAGCGTGGCGATGCGGCCGATCAGGACGTAGAAAGGAGTCCCGGGCGGGTGCGGGATGCCGAGGATCTGGGAGACGGCGATGAACTCTCCCGAATCCCAGAAAGGCACCGTCGGCGTCAGCGTGATGAAGTAGACGATCGCGGCCCACAGGAAGGCCAGGATGCCGGCGGCGAGCCCGATTTGTTTCTCGATCGTCCCGGGGCGCTGCTGGGGCTCGAGGCTCTTGGGCAGCGTGGAGGCCGGCTCGGGCCGGTCCACAGCCGCCGCGGCGCGCTTGTCGTTCATCCGGCGTTTCTCTCCAGGCTCCGGGCCGCGGCGCGGCGCTGAGGAATTCGGATCAGGTACGCGAGGCCGCCGAGCAGGCTAACGGCGACCGCCACGAGGTATGTCAGGAACTGCAACGAGAACGCCCGGGGGCGATCCACGCCGATCAGACCGAAGAGCAGGACGCCGGCTCCTTCGCGTAAGCCCAAGCCGTTGAGTGAAATGGGCAGGGAGACTATCACCGCCAGGAGCGGCACGAAAAGCAGGAAGTACTGGAGCGGAATCTGGAGTCCGAGCGCGCGGGAGACCAAGGCGTGGACGCCGATCCGCATGAGCTGCGTGATCGTCGCCAGAACCAGCATGCGTGCCAGGAACGCGCGGGCGCCACGATAGGCTTCGAGCCTAAGCGCCAACTCCTCGAGGTGCGGGGACAACCGGCCAAGGCCGATCCTGCCCAGCACGCGCTCGATGGCCTGGAGCAGCCGCGTATGGAAGAGTCCCCACAGGAGGAACACGCTGAGCACGAAGAAGGCAACCAGGCTCGCGTACGCCATCACCAGATGGAAGTGATCCACCGCCGGCAGCGTGGTGACCAGCGCCAGACCGGCGAGCGCGATGGTCGCGATGAGGCGATCCATGATCACCGCCGAGACGGCCGCGCCCGTCGAGGCGCCGTGACGCGACGAATCCGCGATGCGCGCGATGTCGCCGCCGATGTTGGCGGGCAGGAAATTGTTGAAGAACAGACCGATGTGGTAGTAGGCGCATGCCTTCCACAGCGGAATGCGAATGTCCGCCACCCGCAGCAGCCGCCACCACTGATACGAGCCGAGCAGGTTGCTGAGCAGCATGACGGCCGCCGCGGCCATGAGCCAGCGCGGGTCGGCCGCGGCCAGCGCATCGGCCACGCGCTCGAGCGGAATACGCCAGAGAAGAATGGCGATCAAGGCGAAGCTGAACGCCACCTTGAGGGCGATCAGCAGAGCACGCCGCCCGAGCGCCATCAGCGCGCTCCTTCCGGGAGCAGCGCGTCCAGCGAGCGCGCTCCGCAATCGGGCCACTGGAAGCGCTGGGCCCAGGCGAGACCCGCGCTCGCCAGACGGTCCCGCAGCGCCGCGTTCGTGAGCACCTCCGACAAGGATTCGGCGAGCGCGCGCCGGTCGCCGTAGGGCACCAGCAGGCCGGTTTCGCCTTTCTTCACGGAGTCGCGCAATCCCGGCGCGTCGGTCGCCACCACCGCGGTGCCGCACGCTCCGGCCTCGACCACGGTGAGCCCCCAGCCCTCCTTGGGCGAAGGCTGCACCAGCACCCATGCCTCCCGCATCCATCGCACCTTGTCGGCCGCCTTCACGAAGCCGTGGAACTCCACGGCGTTCGCGATCCCGAGGCGCTGAGCGGTGCGCTCGAGTGACTGGCGAAACGGCCCGTCGCCGAGCACGACCAGCCGCGCGCCCGGCACGGCGGCGATCACGTCGGGGAGCGTGCGCAGCACCCAGTCGAGTCCCTTGTAGCGGCGCAGGCGTCCGACGAACACGATCGTCGGCCGCTCGCTCTTCTTCACCGCCGGCTCCGGGCGATAGAGCCCATGATCCAGGCCGCAGTGAACGACTTCGATCCGATCGGCCGGGATCCCCCGGTGCACCAGATCGTCACGCGTGCTCTCGGAGATCACCACGAAGCGCCGTCCGCGATAGACCCATGGGATCAGGCTCTCGAGCGCCACCACGTAGATGCCGAGCAAAGCACCCGCTTCCTGGAGCGCGGTGGCGCCGAACAGGTGAGGAACGATCACCGACGTCGCACTCGTTGTCCACCAGGGGGTGAAGCACGGGACTTTGTTGATGTCCTCGACGACGAGATCCGGAGGCGGCGACGAGAACTCGCGGCGGAAGACGCCGGGCAGGATGAGGTTGAAGTTCCACCAGTCCCCGCGCCGCACGATCCGCATGCCTTCGTATTCCGCCTCGGGCTTGCCGCCCTTGAATCCACTGGCGAGCCAGGTCACCTCGAACCCTCGCCGCACGGCCTCGCGCAGGATCCACTCGAGGTGGAGCTCCGCGCCTCCCGCCTCGGGATGAGCGGGATCCCGGAAGTTGACGGCCAGCAGCCGTCGGCCCGAGCTCACGGCCGCTCGGCCACCGTGCCGATCACGTGACAGGTCGAGAGCGTCCAGCGCCGGCCGCGCAGCGAGCGCCGGAAGCTCTCCCACCCGCTTGCCCACCATTCGGGACCACGCGGCTCGAGCGGCAGGCGCACGTTCATGCCGCGGCGCAAGACCTCGCGGGTGACGCGGTACCACAAGCCGGGCACCATCCAGTCGCCGTAGCTGCGGCGGACGCGCAGCCCGGTGGATGCCAGCAGCCGCTCGAGCTGCCCGACCGTGAACTGCGTCTCCCACCCCGCGAACCATTTCCCGAAGGCGATCAGCACCTTCTTCATCACGGTATAGAGGTGCCAGGTCTGCGGCACATCGACCACCAGCCGGCCACCCCGCTTCACCACGCGCGCGTTCTCGACCAGCAGCGGTCGCGGATCGCGGAAGTGCTCGAGCAGTCCCTGGTGGAAGACGACCTGGAAGCTGCCGTCGCGGAACGGCATGGCGAGCGCGTCGGCCTGCACCAGGTGCACCGTCAAGCCGTGGCGTCGCGCCAGGCCACGGACCACGTCGAGCGAGGCCGGCGAGTAGTCGAGCACGACCGCGGTCGCTCCGGCGCGCGCCAGCGCCAGGCTGTCCCGTCCCGATCCGGCGCCGACCTCGAGCACCGCGTGACCGGCGACCGGGCCGTCGGCCAGGATCTCGCGGGCGAGGCGCTCGCCGGTCGAGTACGTCGACTCGATGTCCCCGACGCCTCGCCAGTAGGACTCCCAATGGTCGAGGGTGGAGGCGCGCGCCAAATCTATTCGCCCCACTGCAGGCGCTCGGCGAGGAACCGCGGCAATCCCGCGTCGATGATTCGCCGCATGGCGCCGGCCACGTCGTAATCGAGGCGCACGTGCTTCACCCAGCGCTCACCGTCCTCGAACAGCGCGTAGCCCGCGCGCGGGTCGCCGTCGCGCGGCTGGCCGATGCTCGCCACGTTGATCAGGTAGCGGTGGCCCTTCTCCAGCCGGATGTCGGCGTTGCGCGAGTAGCGCACCTGATGATTGTGGCGGTCGAAGCTCCCCGGATAGTGCGAGTGACCGATGAAGCACACCGACTCGGTGTAAGCGTCCATCTCCGCCTGCGCTTCGACCGGGGACAGCACGTAGTGCCAGTCCTCGGGCTCGGCGGGCGAGGCATGAACCAGCAGTGCCTCTCGCCAACGCACCGAGAAGGGCAAGCCCTGCAGATAGGCGAGGTTCTCGGGCGTGAGCGTCTTCTCGGTCCAAAGCGCGGCCTGGGCGGCGTTGGTGTTGAAGTAGGTGAGCCGCAATCGTCCACAAGCCGCCAGGTCGTGATTCCCGGCCACCGCGTGCTCGATCATCGGCCGCAGCCGGTCGATGCATTCGTTGGGCGAGGCGCCGTAGCCCACGAAGTCGCCGAGACACACGATGCTCTCCGGCCGGTGCTTCGCGATGTCGGCGAGGCAGGCTTCGAGCGCCTCCAGATTGCCGTGGACGTCCGAGACGATGGCGTGAAGCATCACAGCTCCTGGGGGCGAAGGGCGCGCGCCACGCGATCGAGCACGCCGTTCACGAAGCGGCCCGACTCCTCCGATCCGTAGCGCTTGGCGATCTCGATGGCCTCGTTGAGCACGACCCGCACCGGCGTGCCGGGCCTGCCGATCAGCTCGGCGATCGAAGCACGCAGCACCGAGCGATCGGTGGCGGCCAGCCGCGACAGCTCCCAGTGCTCGGCGGCCGACTGCAGCACGTCGTCCACGGTGCCGCGCTGCTGCTCGAGCGTTCGGACCACGTCGTCCACGAGCTGGGACTGGTCCTCGCTCAGATGGAATCCCTCCTTGATTCGCGACCATGTCTCGGCGAACGACTCGCTCATCAGATCGGCCTGGAACGCGACCTGGAACGCGGCTTCGCGCGCCCGTCTCCGCCCTTCCAGCGAGGTGTTCATCGCGGTCGCATCTCGCGGTGGAGGCGCCCCATCTGCACGGCGGCCAGCGCCACCTCGGCGCCGCGATTGCCGAGCGCGCCGCCGGTGCGTGCCTCGGCCTGCCCGGCGTCGTGCACCGCGAGCACGCCGTTCAGCACCGGCACGTCGGTCTCCATCATGGCCTGCAGCAGACCCTGTGTGGAGACGTCGGCGACGAGACGAAAGTGCTCGGTCTCGCCGCGCACGAGCGTCCCGAAGGCGAGCACCGCGTCGTAGCGTCCCGAAGCCGCGGCCCACCGGCAGGTGAGCGGAAGCTCGAAGGACCCGGGCACCCAGATGACGGTGAGATCGTTCTCGGAGGCGCCGCGTCCGCGCAGAACGTCGAGCGCCGCCTTCACCATGCGCTCCACGTAGACCTGGTTGAAGCGCGAGGCCACCAGGCAGAAGCGGTGGCCGTGGGCGTCGTGCCCGGGCGTGATCTCCTGCGCCATCACGTCTCCCCGAGCTTGAGGTCGAGCAGGTGGCCCAGCTTGTCCCGCTTGGTCGTGAGGTAGCGCCGGTTGTAGCGGTTGGGCTTCACGTGAATAGGAACACGCTTGGTGATCCGCAGGCCGTACGCCTCGAGGCCCACGAGCTTGCGCGGATTGTTGGTGAGCAATTCGATCTCGCGCACCCCGAGGTCCACGAGGATCTGCGCGCCGATTCCGTAATCGCGCAAATCCGGCGGATATCCCAGTTGCACGTTCGCCTCCACGGTGTCCAGGCCCTGATCCTGGAGCGCATAGGCCTTGAGCTTCGCGGCGAGCCCGATGCCGCGGCCTTCCTGGCGAAGATACAGCAACACCCCACGGCCTCGCCGACTGATGGCCCGGAGTGCCGAGTGGAGCTGCGGCCCGCAGTCGCAGCGCTGCGAGCCGAACACGTCGCCCGTGAGGCATTGCGAGTGCACGCGCACCAGCACCGGCCCTCGCCCCGCGATCCGTCCCTTGACGAGCGCGACGTGATGGTCGCCTTCCAGCCGGCTCTCGTAGAGCTGGAGCTGGAACCGGCCTTCGGCCGTCGGCAGCGGCACCGTGACCAGCCGGTGGACCAGCATCTCCTTCTTGCGCCGGTGCGCGATCAGGTCCTGGATCGTGAGGATCCCGAGGCGGTGCTCGCGCGCGAAGCGCTCGAGATCGGGAAGCCGGGCCATGTGCCCGTCCTCGCGCAGGATCTCGCACACGGCCGCGACCGGATGAAGTCCCGCCATGACGCACAGATCGGGCGCCGCCTCGGTGTGGCCGGCGCGCCGCAGCACGCCGCCCGGCACCGCGCGCAGCGGGAATACGTGGCCGGGACGCACGAGGTCGGCGGCGCGGGTGCGCGGATCGGCCATGACCCGCAGCGTGCGCGCGCGGTCGAACGCCGAGGTGCCGGTGGTGGTGCCGCGCCGCGCGTCGACCGATTCGGTGAACGGCGTGCCGAACTTGGCGGTGTTCTCGTTCACCATCATGCGCAGGTCGAGACGATCGGCGATCTCCGGCGACATCGGCGCGCACAGGATGCCCCGGCCATGCTTGACCGCGAAGTTCACCATGTCGGCCGTCGCCTTCTGCGCCGCGAACACGAGATCCCCTTCGTTCTCGCGATCGGCGTCGTCGACCACGATGATCATGCGCCCGGCGCGGATCTGCTTCACCGCCTCCGGGACATCGATGAACACCGAGGGCCCGCGCCGGGGCTTGCGCTGCGTCGTCGCTCTCGCGGCCGTCATGAAGTCCTCCCGATTCCGCCCTGCTCGACCAGGCGGGCCAGATAGCGCGCCATCAGATCGACCTCGATGTTGACCTTGGTCCCGGCCGCGTAGCGGCCGGCAATGGTGACCGCGAGCGTGTGTGGGATGAGCGCGATCTCGCAGCGCGTGCCGCCCACGCGGGCGACGGTCAGGCTCACGCCGTCGATCGCGATCGAGCCTTTCTCGGCCACGTACAAGGCGAGCGTCGCGGGGATGTCGACGGTGATCCTGCGCCCCTCCCCTTCGAGGTCGACGCCGCGCACGGTCCCCACGCCGTCCACGTGCCCCTGCACCAGGTGGCCGCCGAGGCGCTGGTCCAGCCGCAGGCTGCGCTCGAGATTGACCGCGTCGCCCGGCGCCACGCGACCGAGCGTCGTGCGCCGCAGCGTCTCCGGCACCATCTCGACCGCGAATCGCTGCGTCTCGATCGCGGTCACCGTGAGGCAGCAGCCGTTGACCGCGATGCTGTGCCCGATCTCGGCGTCCTCCAGCACGCGCGTCGCGCGGATCCACAGCGCTCGCCCTTCGGGGCGATCCATGACCTCGGCCACTTCACCCATCTCCTCGACCAGTCCGGTGAACATCAGTCCCTCATCTCGATCGTGACCCAGGTGTCCTCGCCGACGCGGCGTTGATCGGCCACGCGCCCCTCGACCGTCGCGGGCAACAGCCCGCACCAGGAAAGGCCACTCGCACCGATCACCCGCGGAGCGACGAACAGCGCGAGCCGGTCCACCGCACGGGCCGCCAGCAGCGAGGTGGCGAGCCGGGCGCCGCCTTCGACCAGCACTTCCTGCGCGCCCTCGCGGCCGAGCCGGCGCAGCAGCGCAGGAATGGACACGCCTCCGCGACCGGGCGGCAGCCGCCAGACCCGCACGCCTTTCGCGGTGAGCGCGCGCTCCGCCTTGCGTGACGCACCCTCCGAGCAGGCCACCACGGTGCCGCGCGCCAGCGGAAGACGGAACAGCCTGAGCGTCGAAGGCAACCCAAGCCGCGTGTCACATACGACGCGGAGCGGCTGGCGCGCGCCCGGCACCCCGCGCACGGTGAGCCGCGGATCGTCCGCCCGCGCGGTGCCGGCGCCGACGACGATCGCGTCCATCTGCGCGCGGAGTTGGTGCACCGCCCGGCGCGCCTGCGGTCCGGTGAGCCAGCGCCCACGCCCGCGGCCGGCGAATCCGCCGGCCGGCGCCAGGCGACCATCGAGTGACGTCGCCAGCTTGAGCATCACATGCGGCCGCCCCGTGGTATGGACCTGCCAGTAGCCGCCGAGCAGAGCGCGCGCCTCGTCGGCCATGAGGCCGAGGTCGACCCTCACCCCCGCGGCGCGCAGCCGTTTGAGACCTCGGCCGTCGACGATCGGATGCGGATCGCGCGTGGCCACGACGCAGCGACGGATCCCGGCATCGAGGATCGCGTCGACGCACGGCGGGGTTCGCCCGACGTGCGCGCACGGCTCGAGCGTGACGTAGAGGGTTGCGCCGCGGGCGTAACGTCCCGCGCGCTCGATGGCGACCGCCTCGGCGTGAGCCTGGCCGAGCGCCCGGTGCCAGCCTTCGCCGACCACGCGCCCCTTCTGCACGACGACCGCGCCGACCATCGGGTTCGGACTCACGTGGCCGCGGCCGCGCTCCGCCAGGCGGAGCGCGCGCTTCATGAATGCCGACCCCTCGGGAGACTGCGAAGGATGCTTTGCCGCCAAATGAAAAACCCCGTCGACGCAAACGCCAACGGGGCGACCGGCATGGCCTTCATGCCCAATCCAATGCTCCTTCTCCCATCCCGACTATGACGGTCGGCTCCGGAATCTCACCGGATCTGCGAAGCGCGCGGATTTCGTGGCCGTCGCGCCCGCTCGCGGGCTGTACCGCCGGTGGGGACTTTCGCCCCGCCCCGAAGGAGTTGCGGCCGGGGAGAATAGCGACCGGGCTCCAGCAGTGTCAAAACGCCGGGATCAGTAGTGGATGGCGAGACGAGCGGCGAGGAGTGTCCAGGTGTCGTTCGTCAGCCACGTCATCCGGCTCGTGAGCTCGAATCCGAGACGCACGGGGGCGGGCTTTCTCTGGATGGCGGTCACGCTCAGCGCGGCCGTCGCGCGAGTCTCCTCGACCGCGAGATCCGTGAACCCCGCCACGCCCACCGACGTGAGGTCGGCGCGCGCATTCATCACGCCGGGACCGAAGGCGATATCGAGCGGAGTGTTGGGCACCATCCAGCGCGCGAGAGCCAACGCTTCGAATGCCGAATAGTCGGCCTCGGCGCTGAGGCTGCCGCGCTCCTCGATCCGCGTGCCGAGCAGCCAGTAGCCGATCTCGACACCGGTCGTCCAACGCGACCCGATCGGATATTCCACGCCACCCGAGAAGGAGATCGACCCCGCCGGCGCGTCGGATTCGATCAGCTTGCCGTAACCAATCGCCAGGTGACCGCGGAACGACTCGAGCTCGAGCGCCGTGGCGGGCGCTGCCCCAAAGGTCGCGGACGCCAGCAGCGCCAGCCCCGCGAGTGCTTTGCGGGCGCGTCGTCCGGCTTCAGCGGTTGAAGCGGATGTTGAGGCAGTCGCCATCCTGAACCACATAGTCCCTCCCCTCGAGTCTCAGCCAGCCGCGCTCGCGCGCGCCCTTTTCACCTCCCACCTCGAGCAGCTTGTCCCACGGGATGACCTCGGCGCGAATGAATCCTTTCGCCAGGTCGGTGTGGATCTCCCCCGCCGCTTCGACCGCCTTTGCGCCGGCCGACAAGGTCCACGCGCGCACCTCGTCCTCGCCGACGGTGAAGAAGGAGATCAGGCCCAGCAAACGGAAACAAGCGCGGATCACGGTGGTGAGACCGTCTTCTCCGAGCCCGAGCTCGGCGCGAAAGCCCGGCCGCTCGGCCGCCGGCAGAGCCAGCACTTCGCGCTCGAGGAGCGCCTTGAGCCCGACCGCGGCCGTGTGCGGCCCGTCCCCCGGCGCCGGCGCCTGACCCGCTTCCCCCTGGTTGTACACCACGAGGAGGGGCTTCATCGTCAACAACTGGAAGCCGCGGACCAGCTTTTCCTCTTCGGGATCGAGCGGCATGCCGCGCAGCGGCTGCTCGGCTTCGAGCGCCTGCTGGAAGCGGACGAGAAGGCCGTGCTCGCGCTCGTTCTGCTTCTTGCCGATGCGGAGCTCCTTCTCGATCCGCTCGCGCCGCGTCTCGACCAGCGCCAGGTCGTTGAGGATCAGCTCGGCTTCCAGCGTGCGCAGGTCGCGACGCGCGGCCGCGGGGTCGCTGTCGAACTCACGCACCACGGCGGCCAACGCGTCGCAGTTCCGGACCGAGGCGAAGAGATCCGGGCCTTTCGATGGCTTGCCTTGAGAAGAGGCGGCCACCGTGTCGACGAACTGCACCTGCGAATGCACGGTGCTCTTCGGGGAATAGAGGGCGGAGAGCCGGTCGACCCGCTCGTCGGGGACCTTGACCACGCCGATGGTCTCGCGCCCGGAGGCGGTTTTCGCCTCGACGCCCGCTCCCTGGAGGATGACCTCGAAGACCGTGGACTTGCCGGATTGTGGGAGGCCGAGCAGGCCGACGCGCTTCATGTGGAGGATTCGCGGGACACGAGAATGGGCCCGCGGCGTGACCCCGCGGGCCCACGAAAGACGGCGCGCACTCTAGGCGGCCCTGCTTTGGCCTGTCAATCGGAAGGAGACTCGGACCCCTCGCGGTAGGCTTTGGCGAGCGCTTCGTTCAGTCGATTCGACGCCGCCGCGAATCCGCTCAGCTCCACCTGCTGGTCAGCCTGATACAACACGATGGTCTTGCGAGTCTGGTCGACGACGATGCGACAGTCGCTGCAGCGCTCCAGGTGCTCTTCGATCTCGCGACAGAGTTCTTGTCGCGCCTCCTCGTCCAGATAGTCGCCTAGCTGTTCCAGGAGTTCCTGGCAGTTCACCTCGTGGGCTCCATTCGGCCTTCGTTGACCTCGTACGGCGCGTCTATGCGGGCCAGGGGTCATACGCGCCTCTAGATGCAACCTAATGCGATCCGGTTTGCAGAAAGTTGACAGGGGTCCGAAAAAAATCTTCTACATCGGGCCTTTGACCGCTGTTCGACACCCATTCCACTGAACAAACGTACAGGCCGAACCGCGAAAGCCGCACCGAACAGCGTCCGGCGCGGCCTCCGTACCCTCCGTGGGGGATGACAGCACCCCTTCCTGATGTCGGTACCCCCACGTTGGACTCACTGAATTCCTGGGTCTCACCGCCAGTCGCAGTCCTTCCGAGTGCCGCGGCGAGGATGAACGAAGCCGGCAGTTGGTGACCCGTGCTGGGATCGAACCAGCGACACCCTGCTTAAAAGGCAGGTGCTCTACCGACTGAGCTAACGGGTCACAAAAATCAGCCGCAACGACTTACTTCGATTCGGCGACCTCCATCTGATCACCGTGGGTGACGATTGGGTTACGGTGAACCCAATCGGCTTCCTTGCGAACGGCATCGTCTGAGAGACGCGCGTACCGCTGCGTGGTGACGATCGAGGCATGCCCGAGGATCTGTTGGAGGGCAGGCAGGCTCCCTCCGCGATCGAGCCATTGGCAGGCAAAGGTGTGGCGCATCTGATGAGGGTGGAAACCCTCATCTCCGCTTACCCGCCGGATGGTACGAGCGAATGAGCCCTTCGATCTGACGGAGAACGGAATCAGACGGCCTACACGCTGGCGGACTTCTAAAAGCAACTCAGCAGCTAGCGGCACCCGGCGCACCTTTCCACTCTTCGTCTGGTGGTGAACTACTAGACACCCTCGTCGGTCCACGTCGCTCGCTTGAGCACGACACAGCTCGCCCCAACGAAGGCCTGTTCCAAGAGCAAGACGACAGGTAAAGCCGTAGGGCTCGCCGACGCGCCGTAAGATTTCTGCTTCCTCATCCGTCAAACGATCCGGCGGACGCTCCTGGAGTCTAGGGAACAGCCGACGCGGGAAGGGACTCCGATCCACGTAGCCTGACTCTGCGCACCAGTTGAGGAACCGGCGGACATCGCTAAGCACGTGAACCACGCTCTGAGCCGACAACCCAGAGGCATCAAGCTCGAGGCGAAGCTCCTGCAATCGCCCCGGCGTGATCGCGGTCAACTTGCAGTGGCCCAGGGAAGACAAGACGTAGCGGTGCATCCTGCTCCGCGTGTCCCGCTGACCCAGCTCGTTTCGGCGAGTGGGAACATCGATCTTCAGCCAGCTCTCGAGAATCTCGGCAACGGACGAGCTGATCCTCGGACCTTCGGATTTCAAAGAGCGCAGTCGCCGCTTGGCTTCCTGGAAGTCCTTTCCGAGGCTAATTTGGCGGAGCTTCCCGCCAAGCACACCCCGAAACCAGAATCCCGGTCGGCCCTTTCGGCGAATTACGTTCGTGGGCAGCTTCGGCATGCAGGACTACTCCTTTGCTGCCGCTACGAACCGGGATACATCTTTGGGGTCGAAGAGTAGCCGCCGACCAATTCGCACGCAACGGAGGCGCTTGGCAGCGACCTCGCGGCGCACCTGCCGCTCGCTGATGCTGAGATACGCGGCCGTCTCGCGCAGCCGCCAAAGACCAGGAGAATCAGGCCGCCGCTCCGATCGGCGAGCCTCAGCGCTCCCCCCATCTGCCGGAGGTGCCACGGCTGGCGAGAAGGAACCCGCTTCACGCATGGGCTACCTCTCCCGTCGAACCGACATGCTTGCCCAGTCCCCACGGCGCCCAAGAATGTCGAAGACGTCCAGCCGTGCGCCGAACGTCGGCGACGTGATTCGCCGGCACGGGATTGCGGCTCACACTTACTACCGGTGGAAGTCGAAGTTCGCCGGGATGGACGTGAGCGACGCGCGACGGCTCAAGGCGCTCGAGGACGAGAACCGGCGGCTGAAGAAGCT
>DASTBI010000206.1 GCA_035712145.1 Candidatus Eisenbacteria bacterium
GATCCGCCATCGAGCCTTCAAGGATGACGTCTTCGGACAGCTCGCCCGCATCCCCAAGGCGCTCTCGAGTCCGCGACGGCTGGAGCTCGTCGACCTGCTTGCCCAGTCCGAGCGGAGTGTCGAAGAGCTGGCGGAGCTGACCGGCATGTCGGTCGCGAACACGTCTCAGCACCTCCAGGTCCTCCGGGCGGCACTCCTCGTCACGGTTCGCCGGGAAGGCGCAAAGGTCCACTACAGCCTGGCCGATGCGTCGGTGTTTCGTGCCTGGCAAGCCCTGCGGGAGCTCGGGCAACGCCAATTTGCCGAGCTCGACCGCATCGTGAAGACCTATCTGAACGATCGTGACGAGCTCGAGACAGTGACCGCGGATGAGCTGCTCCGCCGGATGCGCAAGGATCAGCTCGTAGTGCTCGATGTCCGCCCGGCCGAGGAGTTCCGCTCCGGACACATCGCAGGCGCTCGTTCCGTGCCGATCCGCGAGCTCCAGCGGCGTATCGCCGAGCTGCCCAAAAGGAACGAGGTGGTGGCGTACTGCCGCGGACCGTATTGCGTCTACGCCGATGTGGCCGTGAACCTGCTTCGCCGGCGCGGGTTCAGCGCACGTCGGCTCGACACGGGATTTCCTGACTGGAAGGCGGCCGGATTGCCGGTCGCGGTCGATTCCCAAGACCAGCCACGGGGGCGACGCCGCCCTTCGGCGGAGGAGCGATGACGAAGCCGATTGCTGTCCCCGAGTTGGACGAGGAAGCTCTTCGCTGCGAGATCCGCAGGGAATACGCCGAGGTCGCGACGCATCCTTCACGCGGCTTCCACTTCCACACCGGACGTCCGCTGGCGCGCTTGCTCGGTTACTCGAGTGAGTGGCTCGACCATGTGCCGGAACCGAGCATCGAGTCCTTCGCCGGCACCGGAAATCCCTTTTCCATGGGAGCGATCATGGCGGGCGAGCGGGTGGTGGACGTGGGGAGCGGCGGCGGCATCGACAGCCTGATCGCCGCGTGGATGACGGGTGACACCGGCCGTGTCATCGGTGTGGACATGACCCCAGAGATGCTCGACAAGGCCCGCGTCTCGGCGACGACCATCGGGGCCAGGAACGTCGAGTTCCATTCAGGACACGCTGAAGCATTGCCGGTCGAGGACGCTTGGGCGGATGTGGTCATCTCCAACGGCGTGGTGAATCTCTGTCCCGACAAGCTCCAGGTGTTTCGCGAGATCTATCGCGTACTCCGGCCCGGCGGCCGGATCCAGCTCGGCGACATCCTCGTTCAGAAGGCCGTGCCCGACTCGGCCAAGCGCGACATCGGCCTCTGGAAGGGCTGAATCGCCGGCGCTCTGCTGGAAGCAGAGCTCGAGGCGGTGGTGCTCGCGGCTGGGTTCGAGAATTTCGCGATCACCTGGCGGGCCGACGTGTTCTCCGGCGCTCCGCAGCAGTCGAGCGCTGCGAAATTCGGCACCCTTGGGATCAACTTCCGGGCCACGAAACCCGCGGCGGCTGGGGAAAGCGTGCGATGAGCCCCCGCCACGACGCTTCTGGATCAGCCCCGACCCTCGTACCCACGCTCGATGTCGAAACCCTGCGTGGCATGCTGGAGCGACACGAGCCCGTGACGATTCTCGACATCCGGCCGCAGCTCGAGCGTGACGAATGGAGCATCCCCGGCAGCATTCATCGCGATGCCTACGCGGCACTCCGTGCTGGGGATCCGTCCGCGCTCTCCAACCTCACGGTTCCGGCCGATCAACCGGTCGTGACGGTCTGCGCCGCCGGCCGAACCAGCCAGCTCGCCGCAGCCCAGTTGCGTCAACGCGGCGTCGAGGCGTTTTCCCTCGCCGGAGGGATGAAGGCCTGGAGCCTGGCGTGGAATGAAGCAGAGGCTGTCACCGCCGATGCGACGCTGATTCAGTTTCGGCGCACGGGCAAAGGCTGACTTTCATATCTGGTCGCTTCCGGTGCGGAAGCGCTCGTCGTCGATGCCTCGCTCGATCCTGACGTCTACCTTCAGCTCGCGGGAGAGCGTGGGTGGACGATCCGATACGTGCTGGATACCCACGTCCACGCGGATCACCTGTCCCGCTCTGGCTCCCTGAGCCAGCGCGCCGGCGCCTCGCTGTTCATGCCGGAGCAGGATCGCGTCAAGTTCCCCCATGAAACCCTGCGCGACGGCCTGGAGATCCGCCTCGGCAACGTGAGGCTTCGGGCCATGCATACACCAGGACACACGCTCGAAAGCATGTCGTACCTGGTCGCCGAGCGCTGGCTGCTGACCGGCGACACGCTGTTCCTGGCGGGCGTAGGACGGCCGGACCTCGAGGCCAGCGCCGAGCAGGCAAGAGCTCGCGCCCTGCTGCTTCATGGCTCGCTGCGAAAGCTCTTCACGCTCGATCCGGCCCTCCTCGTGTTGCCCGCGCACACGAGCCACCCGATCGCCTTCGACCAGAGGCTGGTGACGGCTTCACTGGGAGCCGTGCGGGAAGCGGTCGAGCTTCCTGAGAGCGCCGAAACATTTGCGGTCAGAGTCTTGAGCCGTATCCCCGCCACACCGCCCAACCACCACACCATCGTCGGGTTCAACGAGGCGGGGGAGCTGCCAGCGGGTGATCCGACCGACCTGGAAGCCGGCGCGAATCGCTGCGCTGTTTCATGAGGCACGGCGTGGAAGACACGCGGCTCGGTTTGAGAGCAAACCTCGGCCAGTTCTCGCTGTTGCTCCTCGTCAACGCATTCGTCGGGGCAATGGTCGGCATGGAGCGATCGGTGCTGCCGCTGATCGCGGAGCGGGAGTTCGGCATTGCCTCGCGAGCGGCGATCCTCTCGTTCCTGGTCACATTCGGCCTGGTCAAGGCAATCGCCAACGCCTTCGCCGGCCTGGCCTCTGACCGCTGGGGACGGCGCCGAACCCTGATCGCGGGCTGGCTAGCCGGCATTCCGGTGCCGCTGCTCATCATGTTCGCCCCCGATTGGAGCTGGATCGTGGCGGCGAACATCCTTCTCGGGGTGAACCAGGGGCTTTGCTGGTCCACCGCAATCGTCATGAAGGTGGACCTCGTCGGGCCTCAAAGGCGTGGCTTGGCGATTGGTCTGAACGAGAGTTCGGGTTACCTCGCGGTCGCCGGCGCTGCGCTCGCCACAGGATACCTGGCTGGCCAGTATGGCCTCAGGCCGGCGCCTTTCGTCCTGGGGCTGGGAGCTGCCGTCGCGGGACTGTTCTGCTCGCTCTTCACTCGAGACACGCGCGGGCACGCCGATGTGGAATCGGCCGGCAGGGGGGAAACCGCTTCGAGACCGACGCCGATGGCGGTGTTCGGAGTCGTGAGCTGGCGGAATCCCTCGCTTCGTGCGGTCAGTCAAGCGGGTCTCGTCAACAACCTCAACGACGGAGTGAGTTGGGGGCTCTTTCCACTCTTGTTCGCAGCGCACGGTATGCCCATTGAAAGCATCGCTTTCCTGGTGGCGCTGTATCCTGCGGTCTGGGGCGCAGGGCAGCTTCTCACGGGGCCACTGTCCGATCGGCTTGGACACCGTGGGCTCATGACGGCTGGAATGCTGGTGCAAGGCATCGCGTTGATCGGCGTGGCCGCCGGCCGTTCGTGGGGACTTTGGCTGCCCGCAATGATCGCCCTCGGCATCGGTACGGCGTTGGTCTATCCGACCTTTCTCAGCGCCGTGTCGCACCACACCCCGCCTTCGTGGCGAGCCACCGCGATCGGTGCATACCGGTGGTGGCGGGACCTTGGGTACGTGGCCGGTGCCATTCTCGCGGGGGTGCTGGCCGATCGGTTCGGACTCGCGACATCCATTCTGACCGTGGGGCTGATCACGATCCTCTCCGGCCTTCTCCTCGCGTCGACATATCGGGAGGAAGCCCCGTCGAATGCATTCCAGGGAGCCATGAGAGCGCATGAAGTGCTGCCTCCATTGTGAAGACAGCAAGAGCATATTCGGCCCCGAGCGGGCAGAGGCCGACCTACTCCGCTACCGCCGCAAGGGCCCGGATCCGAGCACACGCCTGATTCTGGAAGAGCTACGTCGATTGCCGCTCGAGGGGACGACCGTGCTGGATGTGGGCGGCGGGATAGGCGTACTGGGGCTCGAGTTGATGGCTGCCGGGGCCCAACGGGTCGTGGAGGTCGAAGCTTCGAGTGCGTCCCTCGAAGTTTCCCAGCAACAGTTCTCGGAACGCGGCTGGGGAAGTCGCCTGCAGGCCGTGCTCGGCGATTTTGCGACCCTCGACGAGCGAACCGAGGTCGCGGATCTCGTCACACTGGACCGCGTGGTCTGTTGCTATCCCGATTACGAGGCTCTGCTCGGCCGCTCCTGTGCCCACGCCCGCAGGGCGCTGGCCATCAGTTTCCCCAGGAACCGCTGGTATGTGCGGGCCTCCATCACGTTGGAAAACCTGTGGCGGCGTCTCCGAGGGATCTCGTTTCGCGCTTTCGTACACTCACCCAGACGCTTGGCAGCCGTGATGGAAGGGTCCGGCCTGCAACGCGTCGCGGAGCGGGGAACGCCATTCTGGACGGTAGCAATCTATCACCGGAGGCAGGATTGATGACGCCTCATCGATCGATTGCCGGCTTGATGGTGATGGCTCTTGGGCTGGGCGGCGTTGCGATCCTGGGCGTCTCGGCCCAGTCCACGCCGCCAACGTGGACGCCTCCTGCGCTGCGCAGTCCGCTGCGACAGATATGGAGCTTCGACACCAAGGGCTGAGTGTTTTCAACGCCCGCGGTCGTGGGCGACGTGGTCTGCGTCGGCTCCTGCGCTGGGATCTTCTTCGCTCTCGATCGAGTGACGGGACAACCGCGAGACCAGTGCAACGTCAGCGCGGACGGCGTTCGCCGACAATTCCACGGCGACGCCCTTCTCGATGGCGAGCTCCTCTTGATCGGCTCGGACACGGATGAAGGCGATACCGCCTACGTCTTCGCATTCGAACGGGGAACGGCAAAGGTGCGCTGGCGCAAGGCCGTGGGCTCGGGCGTCATGAGCGATCTGGCCCATTGGAAGGGTCGAGCGTATGCGGTCACGGTCATGGACGAATTGATCTGCTTCGATCCAGCGTCCGCCGCGAGCTATTGGACCTACCGCCCACCGGCCCCGGCTTACGAGTATCGAGGAAGTGCTCCGGTGGTCGTTGGGGACCGGGTCCTCTTCGCGGACCATGACGGGACCATTCGTGGATTCGAGGCTTCGAGCGGGCGGCTTCTCTGGGAAGCGCCTCAGGTCGACCGACTGACGACCTGGATGGTGGGCGTCGATTCGTCGGTATTGTTCATGCGAGGAACCGACGCCCTTGTGACCGTCGATCCCAGGACGGGGCGGGAGCAGCGGAGAAGGTCCGTCAGCGGCGGGCCCTATTCCGGGCCGATCACTCTCATCGGCGATTCTCTGCTCCTGCTGACCGGGCCAAAGACGTTGACCGCGTTCGACCTCGAGCGCGACCGCGTACGGTGGTCGCACCCAGCCACGCAGGAGTGGACTTCTTCGCGGCCATTCGTCTGGCGCGACATGGCGCTCGCCGCCGATCACGGGCGATTGATCGCCTATGGACTGGCGGACGGCGCGCTGCGCTGGGCTCACGAGTTGCGGGGCACGGCCCGCGCGATTGGCACACACGGCGACACGCTCTATGTCGGGATGCTCAAGGGTCAAGTCCATGCGCTGGTGGACTCTTCTTCATTCCGGAGCAGGCGCAATGGGTTAGATTAGGCCATGGCCCTCGTTCCAGGGACCCGCCTCGGTCCATACGAGATCCTGTCTCCGCTCGGAGCCGGAGGAATGGGCGAGGTCTATCTCGCGCGGGATCCCCGCCTCGAGCGCGAGGTCGCGATCAAGGTGCTTCCGGCGAGCGACGCCAAAGACGAGCAGGCGCGCAGCAGGCTCGCTCGCGAAGCCCGCACCGCCTCCCAACTCAACCATCCCAACATCTGCACGATCTACGAGGTGGGCGAGGCCGACGGGCTCGCCTACATCGCGATGGAGCGAGTGGAGGGGCGTCCGCTCAGTCTTCTCATCGGTCCCGGCGGGCTGCCCGCCGAGACGGTGGCGCGCTACGGCGCTCAGCTTGCCGACGCTCTCTCGTATGCCCACGAGCGGGGAGTCATTCACCGCGACCTGAAGAGCGCCAATGTGGTCGTGACCGAGGATGGCCGCGTCAAAGTCCTGGACTTCGGACTCGCCAAGCGCGTCGCACACTTCGATGAAGCCAGCAGGGTCCTGACTCAGACTCTCACCATGTCTGGATCCCTTGCTGGAACGCTGCAATACCTGGCGCCCGAGATTCTTCGAGGGGGCACGGCCGATCCGCGCACCGATCTCTGGTCGCTCGGTGTGATGCTCTACGAGATGGCGAGCGGAACACGACCGTTCCGCGGCGCGACGGAAATCGAGGTAAGCCTCGCCATCCTGAACGACCCGCTCGAGCCATTGCCTGCTCGCGTCCCGGCAGGCCTCGCGACGATCGTCGAGCGCTGCCTGGCGAAGGACCCGGCAACACGCTATCGGCAGGCTGGCGAAGTCCGGGCGGCGCTGGAATCACTCTCCCACGGAGCAACCGTGGGACGCCGATCAGGCCGGCCGGTCCCCACCCCGACAGGCCCGAAGCACCGAGCCTGGCTTTGGGCGGCGTCGGCGATCGCGCTCCTCCTCAGCGGACTTGCGCTGTTCGATGTCGGGGGACTCAGGAGTCGTCTGGCCCGGAGCGGAGGGAATGACCACATCCCTTCCATTGCAGTGCTGCCTCTGGCCAACTATTCCCACGATCCTGCTCAGGACTACTTCGCGGACAGCATGACCGAGGAGCTCATTGCCACGCTTGCGCAGATCGGTGCACTGCGTGTCATCTCCCGAACTTCGGTGATGAGCCTCAAGGGCACGAAGAAGTCGATGCGAGAGATCGGCCGCCTGCTCGACGTCGACGCGATCTTCGAGGGCTCGGTCCAGCGCTCGGGGGACCGCGTACGCATCACCGCCCAGCTCATTCGCGCCGCCAGCGACGAGCACATCTGGGCCCGGACCTACGAGCGCGACATGCGCGACGTGCTCGCCCTTCAGGCTGACGTGGCCGCGGCGATCGCGAGCGAGGTGCAGGTCCACCTGACCGCAGGCCAGCAACGACGCATTGCTGGGGCGGCCCCCGTATCGCCGAGGGCATACGAGCTCTATTTGCGAGGAGTGGATGCCTACCATCGGTGGGAAGAGACGAGCGTGCGCGCGGCCCTCGAATTCTTTGGCCAGGCTCTGGCGATCGATTCGACCTATGCCCCGGCCTGGGCCATGCTCGCGTACGCCGAACTCGAGCGTTCGGTTGAACCGGGCAACCAGGACGCGGTGGTCCGCGCTCGCCAGTCCGCGGCCCGGGCGCTCCGGCTCGATCCGGAATTGGGTCTTGCCCATGCGGTGAGCGGAGCGATCGCAGGCGACGTTGACTGGGAATGGGCGACTGCGGAGCGAGAGCTCCGGCGCGCGATCGAGCTGACCCCGAACTCGTTCGAAGCTCATCACTCCTATTCCCACGTGCTCATGAAAATGGGGAGAGTGGACGAGTCCTTCGAGCAGAGCCGAATCGCCGTTGCCCTCGATCCCCTGAATACGGCGGCCACGCTCCACATGGGGTGGCAGCATCTTTTCGCCGGACAGTTCGAAGAGGCCATCGCCCAGTACATGGCGACCTTGCGACTCGACCCCAGCTATGCCGCGGCCTATGCGCAGCTCTCCTGGGTCTATACGCTGACCGGGCGTCATGACGAGGCTGCAGCGGCCTATCGCAAGAGGTTCGAGCTGAATCGAGCTTCTGCGGATACGCTGCTCATGAGCGCGCTCATCGCGGTGCGGCGCGGCCGCACCGAAGAAGCCCTGCGCGCGGTTTCGAGCATGATCGAGGACGCGAATCGAGGAGAGAAGAAGGCCGTCGACATTGCTCTGGTATACGCGTGGCTCGGCAGAAAGGACGAGGCGTTTCAGTGGCTGGATCGGGCGGTGCGGAACCGGGAGAACAATGCAAACGACATCAAGCTGGATCCCTTCTTCGCGGGGCTCCGCTCCGACCCACGATTCCCGGCTCTGCTCCAGCGAATGGGGCTACCGACATGAGCCGGAGTGCTAGACTCCGGCCCATGATGCGACGCGCGTGGGTGCTCGCGGTGATCACGGCGCTCGCGGGGTGCGCCGGCTACCAACAAAGTGCCGTCCCTGTCACGGAAGCAGGTAGCGGCAAGGATGTGCGCTGGTCGAAGGCCGAAGTGAAGGGGCTCGGCACCCTCGACGTCGCCACGCTGAAGCCCGAAGGGCCCGGACCGTTTCCAGCCGTCGTCCTCCTGCACGGAACGCATGGCTTCGGCAGGGAGTACGTCGAGATGGCGCGCACCTTCGCGCGTGAAGGTGTGGTGGCCGTGACGGGATGCTGGTTCAAAGGCGGGCAAGGGGCGGGCACGCGCTTCATCACGCCGATCGAATGCCCGGATGCGCCTCCCTTGTCGCCCGCGACGAGCGACGCCGCGTACCTCGCCGTGCAGGCGATGATCGAGGCGGCGCGCCAGCAACCGGAAGTGCGCGCCGACCGAATCGCGCTGTTTGGCCATTCCCGCGGGGGCGGCGCCGCAATGCAGTACGTGCTGAAGGGCGGTGCCGTGAAGGCGCTGATGCTGAACTCTGCCGGCTATCCGGACGAAGCCATAAGCCAGGCGCCACAGATCACGATGCCCGTTCTGGTGTTGCACGGAACGGCGGATTCCCCAGCCGACGGCGGTTCCGCGATGACGGACATTCAGCGCGCGCGCCAATTCGTGGAAGCCATGCAGAATGCTGGGCGATCAGTCGAGGTCGTCTACTACAAAGGCGCGCCCCACAACGGCCTCTTCTCGGGCCCCAAGCAGCACCAGGACGAGATGCAGCGAATGGCCGGCTTCATCCATCGGCATCTCTTCCAATAATCCCTGGTACACACCCTCTCGATCCGCCGTTCATTCCCTCCCAGCGTGCTTCGCACACCGCCTTCCGCACTTCGTCGCAAACGGCTTGGCCGTGCGGGCGTCCTTCGCGACACTCTCGACCTGGAAGCAACGATGCACGCTGGCCGCGGGAGGGACGATGAAGGCGTCGAGGCGCGTGGGCCGAATCGTGGGCTTTCTGCTGTTCGTGCTGTTGCCGACCGGATTGATCGTGCCCTATGTGATGCTACGGCCCTTGACGGGGCCTCCGGCGGCCTTCCTCGATGTGGCGGCGGGCATGTCGACCGTCGTCCGCTTGTGCGTGCTCCAGTTGTTCGTGGGCGCCGCCTTGTCGGTCGGCATCTCGGTCGCGTTGTTCACATTGCTCCGAGTGCGCTCCCGAGCTCTGGCACTGTGGGTCATGGCGCTTGCGCTGGCCAACTTCACCCTGCAGCTGGTGGAAAACAGCCACTGGCTGACCATGCTGTCCGTGAGTCAGGCCCACGTCGAGGCGGGCGTTGCGAAGGCAGAGGCGTTTCAGCCGATCGGCATCGTCGTCCGCTCGGCATGGAAGTGGGCTCATTACTCGCACATCTTCATCCTGGTCTCCTGGCTCTTCTCGCTCTTCCTCCTGCTCTTCCGTACGGCGACGGTCCCACGTGTGCTGCCGGCCCTGGGGATGTCGCTGAGCGTGCTCCACTTCATTGGCATCACGCTGCCGGTGTTTGCGGGCTATCGCATGCCTTACCCGATGCTGTTCGGAATGCCGCTGGGAGTCGGCATCCTCGCGACGGCCGTGTGGCTGATGGTCAGGGGGTTGCGCGAAGAGGACGAGACCGCTTCCGACTGAGCCACTCGGCTCATTGACGGCGAACCGGTCATTCCGGAGAATGGTTCGCCATGCGTGCTCTGCTGATGCGAGGGATTACCGGGCTGGCGCTGGGAAGCTGGTTGATCTCGGCCTGTCTTGGCCAGTTCGTTTGGCTTCACGTTGCCACCGAGCACCACGGGCATCATCACGGACATCGCCACGCTCAGGACCATCTTGGATTCATCCTCATGGGTCCCCATGCCGCCGACCATGGGGACCACGACCATCGGCTTGCGACGACTCGGGGCCCGGGCCTGCCGTCCCCGCGGCCCCAGGCCGCCACCCCGGTCCTTGCCATCCTTCCTGTCGAGTGGTCAGGCCCGGCGCCATGCCGGGCCGTTGAGCTCGTCCCAATCCCGCCGCCGCGCGGCAGCCCGCAGCGCCAGGCGATTCTGTTGATCTGATCGAGCCCGCCTTCAGCGTCCTGCGCTGGGGCCTTTCGGCTTTTCCCTTACCGAATGCTCGATCGGAGATCCCATGCTGCGTCTGCTCTTCGGCGCCATACTTCTCACCGTCGCGTCGCTCGCGGAAGCACAAGAGAGAGTCAGCGAACGCGAATACCTCCGCGTCCTTCAAGCGGACCATCCAGCTCTTACTGCCCTCGGTGAGCGTGTGGGAGTGGCGCGCGCGGAACGAAGCCGCGCCGGCCTGCTCGAAAACCCCACGGCGACGTTCGAACGAGAAGCGCCGGGCAACGCTGAACAGACGACCTGGGGCCTGACGTGGACTCCGCCCTTTGACGGCCGTCGCGGAGCGGCCGTCCGATCGGCCAATGCGGGACTGAAGGCGGCCGAAGCACAGCTCGTCTACGACCGGCTGGCACTTCGCTCGGAATTGCGTCAGGCATTCGCCGAATGGTCGCTTTCGTGGGAACGGACTCAGCTGCTCGAAAGGCACTTCGCACACGTTCGACGTCTGGCGGATCAAATGGCGTCGCGAGCAACTCAAGGCGAGGAGTCGCGGCTCGGAGCTCGAAGATTGGCGCTCGCCGCCCTCGAGGTCGAAGCGGAGGCAGCGCGAAGCGCTGCAGCGGCGAGTCGTGCTCGTGAGATGGCGGTGTCTCTGCACGGAGCGCTGAGGGACGGCG
This sequence comes from Candidatus Eisenbacteria bacterium, assembly GCA_035712145.1. Classification (NCBI taxonomy): domain Bacteria; phylum Candidatus Eiseniibacteriota; species Candidatus Eiseniibacteriota bacterium. Next base: position 10,890 of record DASTBI010000206.1, read on the forward strand.
TCGTCCCGGAGAGACCGCCTCTCCCTGAAGTGACCGATTCCCTCGCCGCATCGAGTCGTCCGGATCTGCTCGCGAGGCGTCTCGAGGTCGAGCAGGCCGAATGGCAGCTCAGACACGGCAAGCGCTTCATCCAGTTTCCCGAGCTTGCCTTCGGCTGGCAGCAAATTCGTGACGACAACTTCGACGCCGAGGGACCACGCCTCGGCGTGAACTGGCCATTGCCGCTCTTCGATCGCCAACAGCCGGAACGGATCGAGGCCGCCGCACGCCTGGCGACGGCGCGCGGGCGGCTTCAGCTGGCGACGGTCCGGGCGGGTGCAGAGCTGGTTGCTTCGCGCACTGCGTATCTGCGGCTGCGCGAGACGGCGCTCCGGGGTGTCGCAACCGTGGTCGAGAGTGAGCGTGCCGTCGAGAGCGCCACGGCCACGTTCCGCCTGGGCGAGAGCCGTCTCACCGATCTCTTGGAGACGCTCCGGTCGATCCTTGCGGCCCGTCTCGCCGCAGTCGATCTCTATGCCTCGGCACTCGAAGCTCATCGCAAGCTCGAGCTCGCGGCGGGTCGGCCCTTGAGCATGGAGGAACGATGAAGCATGCCCTGATCTGGCCGCTCGTCCTTCTGCTCGCGTCGAGCATGAGCGCTTGCCAACCGAAGACGAAGACGCACGAGGAAGAACAGAACATTACGGTCACCGCCTGGGGTGAGACGTACGAGATATTCGCGGAAGCGGATCCACTCGTGGCAGGACGACTCTCCAAGTCTCATACCCACGTCACCATTCTCGACGGTTTTCCGCCCCTCAAGGAGGGCGTCGTCACCGCGATCCTCCGTGCTCCCTCGGGAGCCGAGGAAGTGTTCCGCCGGGAGGGGCCGCTTCGCGATGGGATCTTCTCGGTGGAGATCAAGCCGACGCAGGCGGGAGTCTTCGACCTGGCCTTCAAGGTAGAGAGCGCAGCCGGCACGGAAGTGATTCCATCCGGAAAGGTCCGCGTCGGCGAGGGCGACTCGCTCGGACTTCTGGTCGAGCCGCCCCGCTACGGGCCACCGGGAATGCCTTCGGCCGCCCCGCCGGCGGGCGATCCGATCAGCTTTCTCAAGGAGCAGCAGTGGCGGACCGCTTTCACGACGGATTGGGCGACCCAGGGAACGGTCCATCGCACCGCGCGTGGCCCGGCGCGATTGCGGCCTGCGGCCGGGGGAGAAGCCCTCCTGACGGCACCGTTGGATGGCGTCGTGGCGGTCGGAACACGTGCCTTCGTTGGAATGGACGTGGGGAGAGGCGCGACGGTCGTTCGACTCACCTCGCGCGTCGGGTCTGATCGGAGCATCGAAGCGATCCGTTCCGAGCTCGAGCTCGCCGAGGCCCGGCTCGGGCGGCTCGAGGAGCTGCTGAAGCTCGAAGCGGTGAGCCAGGCCGAAGTCGAGGAGGCGAGGGCGCGGGTTCGCACGCTGTCGGCTGAATCCCGCTCGATCGGTGGCAGTGGCCCGGCAGTCGCGGTGCGCTCACCACTCGCTGGCCGCGTCGCCGAAGTTCACGTGGTCCCGGGCCAGGCTGTGGAAGCAGGAACTCCGCTCGCCCGGGTCGTTCGTACGAAGCCTCTATGGGTCGAAGTGGCGATGCGTCCAGATGAGGCCGGACTGCTGGCCCAGGGCATCTCCGGCCTGACGTTGCGCCCGCCCGCTGGCCAACCGCCGCTCGTCTTTCGCGGCCGCGCAGTGCGGCTGGTCTCGCGCGCCCCGGAGATCAGTCGTTCGACTGGATCGATCACGGTGATCATCGAGATTCAGTCCGATGTTCCTCTCCGCCCCGGGGCCGCACTCGAAGCGGAGGTGCTCCTGCCGCAGGAGGCCACGGGAATCGTCGTTCCGTCCTCGGCAGTCATCGACGATGGCGGGGTACCAGTGGTCTACATCCAGGTCGAAGGCGAGAGCTTCGTCCGCCAGGAAGTCCGCATCGTAGGCACCCAAGGCGAGAGCGCCGTCGTCGAAGGTCTGCCTGAGGGCAGCCGCATCGTGACCCGCGGCGGAGCCGCCATTCGCCGCGCGGCGTTGCTGCGCAGCGGTCCACCCGAAGGCCACGTCCACTAGGAAGGGAGAGGCAAGTGCTCAATCGATTGATTCGCCTCGCCCTGCGGCACCGGACTCTGACGCTCGTCCTGGCAGGTGTGCTGCTTGTCTTCGGCTCGCTATGGGTCACACGAATGCCGGTCGACATCTTTCCGGACCTGACTGCTCCAACCGTAACCGTCATCACCGAAGGCTCGGGCATGGCGCCCGAGGAAATCGAGATCCTCGTCACGTTTCCGCTCGAGTCATCGCTCAACGGCGCACCCGGCGTGCGGCGGGTGCGCTCGGTTTCGGCCGCGGGCATCTCGGTCATCTGGGTGGAGTTCGCGTGGGGCGAGGACGTCTATCGCGCCCGCCAGGTCGTGGCCGAACGCGTGCAAGGTGTCGGCCTTCCGAGCCACGTCGAGTCGCCCGAGCTCGGTCCGATCAGCTCGATCATGGGCGAGATCACGTTCATCGCACTCACTTCGCACTCGCCAGCGATTACGCCGATGGAGCTGCGGCGAGTCGCGGAAACCACCGTCCGGCGCAGCCTCCTGGCGGTTCCGGGTATCTCGCAGGTCGTGCCGATCGGTGGTGATGTGCGTGAGTACCAGATCGAGCTGGACCCAGGGGCGCTGGCTCAGCGATCGGTCAGCGTCGACGAGCTGGCGGAGCGCCTCGGCGAAGTGACTCGGAACCCCGCGGCAGGATTCCACGTCGACCAGGGCCAGGAATACCTGGTTCGTGGACTTGGGCGCGCGCGCGGGATCCAGGATCTGTCCTCGGCGGTGATTCGAGTCGAAGGCGGCGTGCCCATCACGGTGGGCGATCTTGGCACCGTCGGCCTGGGGGCCGAGCCCAAGCGCGGCACGGCGGCCTATAAGACTCAGCCCGCAGTCATTCTGAGCGTCCAGAAACAACCTGGCGCGAACACACTCGCGCTGACCCGACAGATCGACCAGGCGCTGGCACGGCTTTCGCGCAGCCTGCCGCACGGCGTGTCCATCGAGAAGGAGAACTTCCGTCAGGCGGACTTCATCGAGGCGGCGGTCGAGAACGTCACCGCGGCACTCCGCGACGGGGCGATCCTCGTCCTGATCATCCTCTTCCTGTTCCTCGGCAACGCGCGAACGACGGCGATATCCGCACTGGCGATCCCGCTCTCGCTGGTCGCCGGGATCCTCACCATCTCCCTCTTCGGCGGCACCCTCAACACGATGTCCCTTGGAGGCCTCACGATCGCGATTGGCGCACTCGTGGATGACGCCATCATTGCGGTCGAGAACGTGTTTCGCAGGCTGCGAGGAGAGCGCGCCAAGCCAGAGAGCGAGCGTCGCTCGCCGCTCGAGGTCATCTACAGGGCCGCCTCCGAAGTGAGCAATCCGATCTTTTTCGCCACGGTCATCATCGTGCTGGTCTTTCTGCCACTCTTCATGCTGCCCGGCATCGAGGGGAGACTGCTGCAGCCGCTCGGATTCGCCTACATCGCGGCTCTCACGGCGTCGTTCCTCGTCTCTCTGACCGTGACGCCGGTGCTGTGCTACCTGCTGCTCCCGAACTCGAAGGCTCTCGAGCGCGATGAAGCCTGGCTGCTGCGGGTGCTCAAGACTCGCTACGCCAGGGACCTCGATGGGGTCATGCGGCGGCCGAGGACCATCTACATCTTTACCGGGCTGTTGCTGGTGGCGGCGCTCGCCACCATGCCGTTCCTTGGACGAAGCTTCATGCCGCCATTCAACGAAGGCTCTCTGACGATCGGCGTGGTCAGCGTCCCTGGGATCACCCTCGAGGAGAGCGATGGCCTTGGCCGTGAGGTGGAGCGCTCGCTGCTGACCTTTCCCGAAGTGATCTCGACCAGCCGTCGGACCGGCCGCGCCGAGAAGGACGAACACGTCCAAGGCGTCAACGCCTCGGAGATGGAGGTCGTACTCAAGCCCGGGCGGCCGAAGGAAGAGCTTCTCGCGGAGATGCGGCGGGCCGTGTCGACCATCCCCGGTGCGGAGGTGAGCTTCGGACAGCCGATCAGCCACCGCATCGATCACATGGTTTCAGGCAGCAAGTCGAACCTGGCGGTCAAGATCTTTGGACCGGACTTGGCCGTCTTGCGTGGGCTCGCCGGACGGGCGGAGCAGCTCCTGCGCGAAGTGCCGGGCATGGTCGATTTGAGCAACCAGGAGCAAGCCAGCGTCCCGCAGCTCTTGATTGACTTCGACCGCACGGCCATGGCGCGCTACGGGCTGAGCGCCGCATCGCTGTCACGCACCGTGGAAGCCCTCTTTCAGGGGACTGCCGTTGGCGAGATCGTGGAAGAAGGGATCGTCTCGCGGGTGGTCCTGCGCTTCCCCGGCGGACTCCGTTCCCAGCGGGAGCAGCTCGATGCCTTACCCGTCACGACTCCTTCTGGGCAGACGATTCGACTCGGAGAAGTTGCGCGTGTCCGATTCGATCTCGGCCCGAGCCTCGTGCGGCGCGAGAACGTGGAGCGCGTGGCCATGCTGACGGCCAACGTCTCAGGAGCTGATCTGGCCGGGACGGTCGAGGAAGCCCAACGCCGACTCGATCAGGGCCTCACGTTGCCACCCGGCTACCGAGTGACCTATGGCGGCCAGTTCGAGCAGGCGATCTCGAGCGTTCGCAATCTTGCTGCCCTTTCCGCACTGATCTTGCTCGCGATGTATGGGCTGCTTTACGTCGCATTCCGGAACCACCGCCACACCTTGATCGTGCTCGTCAATCTGCCCCTGGCGTTGATCGGCGGCGTCTTCGCCGTGGCCCTCGGCAGCGGAACGCTCAGCATCGCGGCGCTGGTTGGCTTCATCACGTTGTTCGGGATCGCGACTCGCAGTGGCGTACTGCTGGTCAGTCACTACCAGCACCTGCTCGCGGAGGGACTGCCGCTCGACGAGGCGGTCCGTCGGGGCTCGCTGGAGCGCCTGGCGCCGGTTCTCATGACCGCGCTCACCGCGGGCCTTGCGCTCATCCCGCTCGTGCTCGCGGGAGGGAAGCCGGGAAACGAGATTCAGAGTCCCATGGGGCAGGTCATCCTTGGCGGACTGCTCACCTCGACGTTCCTCAACATGGTGGTCGTTCCGGTGCTGTTCCGACGCTGGGGAGCACTTCGGGCAGCCGGCCACGATACCGCATGGGAGCGGTACGAGCGGTTCACGGATGACGGCGCCCCTACGCCGCACCCTTCGCGAGGGCGACCCTGCGCGGGATGATCGAACGTTCTCGCGCTCACCGCAGGCGCACGATCCGCCGCTGTGCGACCGGCCGTCCATCCACCAGGAGACGGGCGAAGTAGACTCCGGCGGGACTCACCCGCCCGTTACCGTCGGTCCCGTCCCACTCGAGCCGATAGCGTCCCGCATCGAGACTCCCCGCGCGCATCGACCCGACGGAGCGTCCTTCGACGTCGAGCACGCTGATCCGGACCTCCGCGGCCCGAGGGAGCCCCAGCGCGAACATGACCTTGCCGGCGGTTGGATTCGGGAACGGCGCCCCGAGTGCGAAGACGGTGGGGAGCCCTTCGTCGATGGGATCCTTCTCGACGGCGACGACACGGACCCCACCGAAACACCAGTACCCGAGGCAGCCAGAGTTGTTGAGGTCGACGGTCCGCCCGACGGCCGGCTGGCCCACGGTGCCGACCATCACGACGCCGCCTCCTGACGATCCCGTCACCGGCGTGGCACCGCCGGCGATGACGCTCCCGCGGAGAACCGTTTGCGCGAAGGCCGGCGAAGTTGCGAAGCACCACAGGGCTGCACCCAGGACAGCGGGGCTCCGCGCAATCCACGACGCGCCGGCGCTCACGGCTTCACCCCGGCATGCGCGTTGCGCCGCATGCGCGCCTGTTCGAGCAGCTGCGCTTCGACCAGCGCGCGCTGCGCGCGCTCGGCATCCGCGGCGGCCCGGGTGGCGCGCAATTCCAGCTCGCGGAGGTCCACCGACACTCCCGTGCTCTGGATTCCCGCGCCGTCCGGCGATGCAGCCACCGGCGTAGCGCGGCTGAAGGACGCTGCATCCGCACCGCTGACCAGCGCGGTCACGGTGCCGTAGCTCGTCGGGAAGTACGTCGCGGTGATCGTGGGGTTCACCATCTGGTTCGTGCCGCCGCCCACCGATTGGCCCTTGCTCTCGAAGTTGAAGGTGTAGTTGCCGGCGGCAAGGAACCAGGTCCGGTGCAGCGACACCACCTCGCTCAACGTGGGGAGCGCCGGCACGGCGCTGTAGGCGGTGATTCCGGAGCGCACGGCGTAGTTGGGATCGACGTCCGAGGGAGCGCCCATCGAGATCCAGCAGTCCGCCCAGTTCTGGCTGTTGTTCGTGCCGCCGTACACATGGGAGCCTGTGGCCTCCACGACCACGTAACCGTCGGCCGGGATGGTGATCGTCGTGGAGACATTCACGTTGAACAATCCCCCCAGGATGGTGCGAGTGCCGACGAAGCGGTCTTGGGAGATCCCTGGCTCGTCACGGATCTCGGCGGCCGCGATCGCGTTGAACGGGAGCTGCACCGCGCCGTTGTCCGCTTGCATCATGTCGAACACGACGCTGCGCACCGATCCCAGGATTCCTACTTTCGGCTCCTGGCTTCCGCTGTTGCCGTCCACGAAGAAGCCGTCTTGCGTGTGGCTTCGCGTGACGGAGAAGAAGCCGCCGCTGCCGTCGAAGTCCGGCTCCAGGGCGATGTTGAGTCCACCCGGGTTGGGAGGGAGGAGATCCAGTGCCATTCCGCCGGCGGTTTGGTAGCCGACGAGCAAAGGATTGGCGCTGGTGCCGCCGAGGTTGAAAGGAACTCTCATTCCCAGCGCGTATGGCATCGCCGAGAGAGGCACGCGCGGAGCCATCTCGGGGTTCGGGTCCACCTGGATCCCGAGGTAGAGCGGGCGATTGAACATGTTCGGCAGCGGCGTGAGGCTGCCGAGAAGAACCGAAAACCCGCCCTTCTGGACGAAGACCGGGTTGTGCACCTCGGTATAGAGCAGGTTCCCGGCCCACGGGTCGTCCCAGATGCGGAACGTGATGTTGTAGTTGCCGTCGAGCAGAAGGGTGCCCGATCCGTCCGTCAGCACGCCTTGATAGCTGATGGTCGAGGGAACCTGGGCGAACGTGGGCGCGGCGAGGAGAACGCCCAGGAGCAGGAACGGCAGGGTGTGGCGCATGGCACAGCCTCCTCCGAGACGCCGGACGGGGGCTGGGCGAGCCGGGCTGAAGTACGGATCAGGGACGTTGAGAGTCTAGGCCACGGCTCGAGGCCGCGCCACGTTTGCCCGCATGGTTCATCCGTCGCACACGCTCAGGACTGACCCGTCACCCGTCCACTGCCGGTGGGTCCTAGCCGAGCGACGACTGACCAATGCGCCCCGTGACTGCCAGGTTGGCAGGCTGCGCTTCCGGTTCGGAGAGTTCGGTCTTCCTTCCGGCGAACGTAACGCTGGGCACTCCGACTTCTTAGAGACCGCATTCGCTCGGTTGGCGCCTGGCCCGGGTTATGCCCGTTGGCTCTGCGAACCGAGCCAATGGGATTCGATGGCTGCCATCGTGAGCCTTCGGGAATCGTCCCGGGCTCGGGAAAGGAGCGCTCCATGAAAGGGCTCATCGTCGACATCGAGGATCGGACCGAAAAGAACACCGATTTTCGGCGCGTGCTCTACACGGGGAGGAACATGCAGCTGGTGCTGATGTCTCTCAGGCCTGGGGAGGACATCGGCGAGGAGATTCACCGCGATGTCGATCAGTTCTTCCGAGTGGAGAGGGGAGAGGGCGAGGTCTGGATCGATGGCGCACGAACGGAGATCGAAAGCGACATGGCCATCATCGTTCCCGCCGGTGCGCGACACAACGTCAGGAACACGGGAGAGAAGCCGCTCAGGCTGTACACCATCTACGCGCCGCCGGAACATGCGGACGGAACCGTCCACCGGAGCAAGGCCGACGCAGAGACCTCGAAGGAGCACTTCTCGGGAAAGACGACGGAGTAGGAGGCGCAGTCATGGTCACTCACATTGGCACGGATGAAGTCGTCGCAACCCGACAAGGCAAGATACGCGGCGACCTCGTTGATGGCGTGCATGTCTTCAATGGGATTCCGTATGCGGCTCCGCCCTTTGGCGCCAACCGGTTTCGACCTCCGCAACGGGCCGAGTCCTGGGGCGGCGTGCGAGACGCCCTCACCCTTGGCGCAAAGCCGCCGATGCTGCCCTTGCCGCCGGGGCTGGAGAAGTTCGTCCCGGATCCCGCCATTCCGGGGGAAGACTGCCTGAACCTCAACATCTGGTCGCCTGATCTGGGATCGGCGACATGCCCGGTGATGGTCTGGATTCCGGGTACCGGATTCGAAGTCGGATCAGCGGCCTTGTTTGACGGCAGCCACTTCGCCCGGGACGGCGTCGTCTGCGTGACCATCAACTACCGACTTGGCGCCGATGGATTCCTCTATCTGGGCGAGAGCAACGCCAATCGCGGCTTGCTCGACCAGGTCGCTGCTCTTCAGTGGGTCCGGGAGAACATCGCCGCTTTCGGGGGCGATCCCCACAATGTCACCGTGTTTGGTGAATCGGCCGGAGGGATGAGCGTCGCCACGCTGCTGTCCATGCCCCGTGCCGAGGGCCTGTTCAGGCGCGCGATCGCCGAGAGCGGGGCGACTCATTACGAGATATCCATCGAGTCCGCACAACGTGTGCGCGAACGTCTCGCCGAGCAACTCGGCATCGAGCCGAGCCGCGACGCATTCGCCGATGTGCCGACCGAGCGCCTTCTTGCCGCGCAGATGAACCTGAGAGCCGATCTCGCCGGACACCCCGATCCACAGCGCTGGGGACAGGAGGTGATCGTCAGTGGCATGCCCTGGCATCCGGTGATCGACGGCGATGTCATCCCGGGGCGTCCGATCGATCGCATCGCTGCCGGAGCGAGCGCCGATATCGATCTCATGGTCGGGTCGAACACCGACGAGTGGAGATTATTCCTCGTGACCTATGGCGTGATCGACCACATCACGGACACGGCCCTGGCTGGAGCGGCTGCGGCGTACGGGCTGCCCGTCGAGGCGGCCCTGAGGACCTATCGCGCCGCACGGCCGAACGCGACTGCGGGCGACCTCCTCGCTGCTCTTCAGAGTGACTGGTATGTCCGCATCCCCGTCATTCGCCTGGCCGAAGCCCGCGCTTCGAGTCCCGGTGCGACCTACATGTACGAGTTTGCCTGGCGCTCGCCGGCGTTCGACGGGCTTCTTGGGGCGTGTCACGGACTCGAAGTCCCGTTTGTCTTCGACATGCTCGGCAAGGGGATGGATCCCCTGCTAGGGCGCAATCCTCCGCAACAGCTCGCTGATGCCATGCACGGCGCCTGGGTCGCGTTTGCGAGCCGAGGGAACCCCGGATGGCCGAAGTACGAGCTGCAGCGCAGGGCGACCATGCGGTTCGACAAGACCTCGGAAGTCGTGAACGATCCCCGATCCACCGAACGGGCACTGTGGGA
>DASTBI010000207.1 GCA_035712145.1 Candidatus Eisenbacteria bacterium
GTCCGAGCGTGAGCAGGGCATCGTCCAGGCCCAGTCCGAGGAGAATCGGACGCTGCTCGAGCGCGAGGTGCGAGTGATCGAGGCGCTGCGGCGGCGCCTCGCGGAGCTGCATCGCGAGGAAGTCGTCGACGAGAGCGTGGAAGAGACCTTCCCGGCGAGCGATTCCCCCGCCCGCTCGGTGGTGAAGGACCGCCCGAAGCCAATGTCGCCATAGCTCCGGACAAGACCTCGCTTCAGCGATTGACCCACCGTGGAGATAGTTATAACATCTGTGGCCACGAGGGAGGGTCCATGGTCCGGCTCAAGGTTCGAAAGGTCGGCAACTCACTGGGGGTCACGCTCCCCGCCGAGGCGGCAAGAGAGCTAAAGGTGCGCGAGGGGGACCACTTGTTCCTCACGGAAGCGCCGGGAGGGTTCAGGATCACTCCCTACGATCCGGACTTCGCAGATGCCATGGCCGCTGCCGAGTCAGTCATGCAGCGGTACAGGAACGCACTCCGTGAACTCGCCAAGTGAAGCCACGGTGGGTCCCCAAAGCGGCAGTCCTGGCGATCCACGAGGCCCTGCTCGCTGAGCATGGGGGCTCACCGGGCCTTCTCAACGAAAGTGCCCTCGAATCCGCCTTGGCGAATCCACAGAACCGACTCGCCTATTCTGAAGGGTCAGTTCCCGACTACTTCGACCTCGCAACTCAATACGCGTCCTCTTTGACGCGCAACCATCCATTCCAAGACGGCAACAAGCGAGTCGCGTTCACGGTGGCCGCTGCCTTTCTTGAAATGAATGGGTTCCGCTTGGATGGTCTGGAAGCTGACGCCGTCAAGATGGTCGAAGCCCTCTCGACTCGCGAAGTCAACGAAGCTGTATTCGCCGATTGGCTGCGCGCCAATTCTGCTCCCATTCCCAAGCCGAAGAAGTCTCCGCGATCCACTCCGAGACTCTCCGCGATCAATCCACCCCGGTCGCGAAGAAAGACCAAGCGCCGCTAGCCCCCCCAATCTCCCCTCAGGAAACCGCCTCGCGCTTGAGTCTTCCGCGGTCCACCTTGCCCAGGTGCGTGCGCGGCAATGCGTCCACCAGCACCACCTCGCGCGGATGCTTGTAGGCGTCGAGCCGGTCGCGCACGAAGGCCTTGAGCTCCTCCTCGAGCCCGGCCTGCTTGAGCCGCGGCACGACGTAGGCGCGCGGCTTCACCAACCCGTTGGCATCGGGCACGCCGATCACCGCGGCCTCGGCCACCGCGGCATGCTGGAGCAGGCAGCCCTCGACTTCGGCGGGGGCGAGCCACTTGCCGGCCACCTTCAGCAGCTCGTCGCCGCGGCCGCAGTAGGTCACGTAGCCGTCGGCGTCCATGCGGATGAGATCGCCGGAGACGTACCACTCCCCGCGAAAGGCCTGCATCGTCTTTTCCATCTGCTGCCAGTAGCCGATCGCGCGCGAGTCGCCACGGACCCACAGCCACCCCGTCTCGCCGCGCGGCAGCTCGCGGCCCAGGTCGTCGCACACCTTGACCTCGAAGCCCGGCACCACCTGCCCGATGCTGCCGGGTCGCGCCGCGCCCATGCGGTTGGAGATGAAGATGTGCCACATCTCCGCGGTGCCCAGGCCGTCGAGCAGCTCGACGCCGAACGTCCGCGACCAGGACTGGTGGAGCTCGGCGGGAAGCGCCTCGCCGGCCGACGTGCACACCCGCAGCGACGAGAAATCCTGCTGCCTGGCGGTGGGATGGGAGACCAGCTTGTGGATCATGGTGGGCACGTTGATCAGCACGGTGGGCCGGTGCCGGCGGATACGCTCGAACAGGACTTCGGCAGTCACGGGTTCGGAGAACAGCACGGAGGAGGCCCCTGCCGAGAACGGGAACAATAGATTGGAGCCGGTGGCGTAGCCGAAGTAGAGCTTCGGCACCGAGAGGGTCACGTCGTTCTCGACGTAGCCGATGATCCCGCGCCCGTAGAGCTCCGTGGTGTTGATGAACGACCGATGCGTCTGAACGACGGCCTTCGGACGGCCGGTGGTCCCGCCGGAGAAGAGCCAGATCGCGGCGTCATCGCGGTGGGAGTGGAAGGTCTCGAGGTCCGGTGAAGCGGCAGCCAGCTCCTGGTTGAATACCGGATCGCCGACGATCAGAACCTGGCGGGTGAGGGGCGCGCTCTTCGCGGCTTCGAGGAAGGCCGCGGCGCTGTCGCGATGCGCCACCACCACGCGGGCGCGCGAGTACTCGAGCATGTGCGCGACGTCGGACGCCGGCAGCGCGGGATTCACCATGACCACGACCGCCCCGAGCTTGAGCGTTCCGAAAAAGGCGCCGACGAACTCGGGGCCGTCGGGAAGCGCGATCAGCACGCGGTTCTCGGGCTCGACTCCGGCAGCCCTCAGCCTGTGTCCGAAGCGGTTGGCGAGCGCCTGGACCTCGGCATAGGTCAGATTCGACTGGTCGGTGCGCAAGGCCACGCGCGACCCGCGTCCTTCGCGCACGCGCGCGTCCAGGAAGACCGAGGCGAGGTTGGAACGTTCCGGCGGCGGCGAGGTCATGGTACGTTGGGCGGCCATCATGGACGCGACGCACGCCACAGGCAACCCCGAAGCGCGGGAGGCTCGCGCGAGCCCCGGGTTCGGCCGCGGGATGCGCGACGCCTGGCCGCTCGATCCCAACGTCCTCTACCTGAACCACGGGACGGTGGGCGTCACGCCCCGGCGGGTGCTGGCCGCGCAGCAGGCGATCCGCGACCACATCGAGACCCGTCCCTCGCAGTTCATGCTGCGCGAGCTCACGTCGATCACGGTCGGAATGCCCCGGCTGAAGGACAGGCCGCGCATGCGCGTCGCGGCCGATCAGGTGGCCGAATTCGTGGGCGCCCGGGGTGGCGACCTGGTCTTCGTCGACAACGCCACCACCGGAGCCAACGCGGTCGTCCGCTCCTTCGACTGGAAGCCCGGCGACGAAGCGCTGGTCACCGATCTGGGCTATGGCGGCGTCGTCAACGCGGTGCGCTACGCCACCCGCGAGCGGGGCGCTTCGATGCGAGTCGTGGAGATGCCGTATCCCCCGACACCGGAAAGAGTGGTCGAGGCGATCGAAGCGGCAATCGGGCCGCGCACCCGGATGGTGGTCACGGACCACATCGCCTCCGAGAGCGCGCTGCTCCTGCCGGTGGCCGAGATCGCGTCACGTTGCCGCGCCCGCTCGGTGCCGCTCCTGGTCGACGGCGCCCACGCCCCCGGCGCCATCGCGCTCGACATTCCCGCGATCGGCGCGGAGTGGTACGTGGCCAACCTCCACAAGTGGGCGTTCGCGCCGCGCTCGAGCGGCATCCTGTGGGTCGAGGCCGAGCGACAGGGCGAGGTGCACCCCACGGTGATTTCGTGGGGTCTCGACCGGGGCTTCACCGACGAGTTCGATCTGCCCGGCACGCGCGATCCATCCTGTCACCTGGCAGCGCCTGAAGGCATCGCGTTCCAGCGCGAGCTCGGGCTCGAGGCTCTTCGCAGCTACAACCACGGCCTCGCCTGGCGCGGCGCCCACTTCCTGGCCGAGCGCTGGGGCACGCGATTCGAGGTGCCCGAGTCCATGGTGGGCACCATGGCCACGATTCCGTTGCCCGACCGGGCGGGGCGGGACAGCGAGCAGGCGGCGCGGCTGCGCGACGCGCTGCTCTTCGAGGACGCTATCGAAGTGCAGGTCCACGCCTGGCGCGGGCGGGTGTGGGTCCGCATCTCCGGGCAGGTGTACAACGACGAAGACGACCTGGCGCGGCTGGCCGAGGCCGTGTCGAGGCGCATCTGAGCGACACCGCGATCGAGCTGGCGGCGCTGACCTGGGAGGAAGCGCGCGATCTCGATCGATCGCACGCCGTCGCGGTGCTGCCCATCGGCGCCACCGAAGCCCATGGACCGCATCTGCCGCTCGGCACCGACACCATTATTGCATTAGCCATGGCGCGAGCCGGCGGCGAGCGGCTCGCCGCCAAAGGAATTCTCGGCGTGTTGCTGCCGCCGCTGTGGTACAGCGCCGCGCCGTTCGCCGCAGGCTTTCCCGGGACGCTGTCGGTGTCGGCCGCAACGGTGCGCGAGCTGGTGCTCGACGTGGCGCGTGAGGTGACGCGGCTCGAGTTCATGGCGCTCGCGATCGCCAATGCGCACCTCGATCCCGCGCATCTGGCGGCGCTGAGCGAGGCCGCCGAGCGCGCGAAGACCGAAGGCCTGCTGCCGGTCGCGGTGCCCGACCTCACGCGGCGCGCCACCGCGGAGAAGCTCGGTGACGAGTTCAGGAGCGGCGCCTGCCACGCGGGGCGCTACGAAGGGTCGATCGTTCTCGCTGAACGCCCGGAGCTCGTGCGTGAAGACATCCAGAAATCGCTGCCGCCGAATCCTGCTTCGCTGTCGACGGCGATTCGCGCCGGGATCAAGACCTTCGAGCAGGCCGGCGGCCCGCGCGCGTACTTCGGCTGGCCCGCCGACGCCACCGCGGAGGAAGGTGAAGCCACGGTGGCGGTGCTCGGTGAGATCCTGGCCGAGGCCGTGCACGAGGCGCTGGCGCTGCGAGGCACGCCGTGAATCTCGAAGGTCGCGGCGCCGTCGTCACGGGCGCCAGCCGTGGCATCGGGGCGGCTACTTGCCGGGCGCTCGCTCGGGCAGGTGCGCGAGTCGTGCTGGCCGCACGGTCTTCCGTCGACCTCGAGCGAGTCGCCAAGGAAATTTCCGACGCGGGTCACGAGGCGTGGCCGGTGGTGTGCGATGTCACCGATGAAGCGAGCGTGAAGTATCTCGGCGAGATGGCGCGCGCCCGGTTGTCGAAGGTGGACGTGCTGGTCAACAATGCCGGCGATGCCGCCTCGGCGCCTCTCCGTCGGATCACGCTCGAGGACTGGAACCGCATGCTGGCGGTCAATGCCACCGGAACGTTCCTGGTGAGCCGCGAGTTCGCCCCGGCCATGGCCGAGCAGCGCTGGGGGAGGATCGTCAACGTGGCTTCGACCGCGGGGCTCGAAGGCGGCAAATACATCACGCATTACAGCGCGGCCAAGCACGCGGTCGTCGGCTTCACCCGAGCGCTCGCCGCCGAGCTGGCCGGCACGGGCGTGGCCGTCAATGCCGTGTGCCCGGGCTATGCCGACACCGCGCTCACCGAGCGCACGCTCGAGAACGTGCAGGCACGCACCGGCACGTCGCGCGAAGGCGCGCTGGCCGCGGTGCTGGCGAGCGCGGGCCAGGAACGGCTCGTGAGCCCCGAAGAAGTCGCGGACGCGATCCTCGCGCTGTGCCGGAATGACGTCGGCACCGGACAGGCCATCGTGGTGACGGGAAAGGCGGCGCCATGAGCGAGGCCCTGAGACTGATGGCGGTGCTCGCGCATCCCGACGACGAATCGCTCGGCAACGGTGGCACGCTCGCCAAGTACTCGGCCGAGGGCGCCCACGTCTCGCTGGTCACGGCGACGCGGGGACAAAGCGGCCGGTACCTGAATTTTCGTAGCGGACCTGACCATCCAGGTCCTGAGAAGCTGGCGATCATTCGCGAGGCAGAACTGCGATGTGCTGCGGAGACGCTGGGAGTCAAAGACGTCCACGTGCTCGACTATGTCGACGGCAAGCTCGATCAGGCGGATCCGCGCAAGATTTTGGCCGACATCGTCACCCACCTTCGCCGCGCGCGACCGCAGGTCGTGCTCACGTTTCCACCCGACGGCGCCTACGGGCATCCCGATCACATCGCGATCTCGCAATTCACGACCGCGGCGGTCGTGGCGTCGGCGGATCCTGGCTTTGTCTTGGAAGGCCCCGCCTCCGGGTACGCTTCTCACGTCGTCTCGAAGCTCTACTACATGACGGTGCCTCGCGCGGAATTCGAGATCTACCAGCGCGTCTTCAAGCGCCTGATCTCGACGGTCGATGGCGTCGAGCGCGAGGCGGTGCCCTGGCAGGACTGGGCGATCACCACCGTGATCGACACCCGCGCGCACTGGCAACGGGTGTGGAAGGCCGTCGGATGCCACCAATCCCAGATGGCATCGTACGCCGGTCTCGCGGAGCTGACGGCGGAGACCCACGAGTACCTCTGGGGCCACCAGCACTACTACCGCGCACTCAGCCTGGTGAACGGCGGCCGCAAGCTCGAGACCGATCTGTTCGAGGGCCTCAGGGACTGAGCCTGTTTGCTGTTTCCTCGCGGGCGCGCTCCCCGTATCCTTCCGGTCCCTGAGGAAGCCGCCCGATCCCTCGACGGCGGCCTTTCCGGAGCACGCCAAAGGAGGCCGCCGCCATGCTCCGTCGTGATCTGCTGTCCTTCGCCTGCGCTGTTGCTCTGGCCCTCGCTGTTGCACCCTCCGTGTCGGCTCAGTCCGGGGTCGCCGAGGTCTGGGGCAACGACAGTATCGTCAGCGTGGCCTTGTCCAATTTCGATTTCACGATCTACACCATGGGCCCGACGCTCTATGAGCTGTGGAACGAAACCGGAACGATTCCCAGCCCGCACGTCGGCGGCCAGTACAAGGCGATCTTCAACGCCGGCACGGCCCTGCACGAGATCGGTCACCAGCTCGCGTTGTGCCACAACGGACTCGTGTACGACGCGCCGAGCGCACAAGACGCCATCTTCGTCGCTTCGGACAATGGCCGTCTCTACAAGCTCGGGATGTCGACCTCCACGGTCCTGGCCAGCGTCGACCTCCGCAGGCCGGGATGCCCAGGCGACATGATCGTCGCAACACCCGCGGTGCAGCTCAACGTGAAGTCCAACGCGGTCTTCCAGAACGACGCCGCGGCGAAGGGGCATTCGGGCGACGACCTGGTCTTCGTGGTCACGAAGTTTGCCTGCGGAGGTGTGACCGAGAACCGGGTTTACGCCCTTTGGTCATCGGATTTGTCGATCAACTGGGTGTTCAACGGGGACGCGACCGTCTCCATGGGAGATGCCACTCACGGATGCGAGGTCGATTACGGCAACAACCGCATCTACCTGGCGACCAACCCGACGGCAGCCGGTCAAAGCACCCTGTGGGCGATCGAGACCGTGACCAGCAATCCGTCACCTCCGGTGACGTGGTCCACCAACGCCGGCGCCATCCTGAATCGGCCGACGCTGAACTTCAAGAGCAACGCCGAGCTCTATATCGCGAAGCCCAATGGGACGATTTCGAAGCTCAATGCCGCCACGGGGTCGACGATGTGGTCCCTGCCATCACCGTCGCCGATCGTGCGCGGTATGAGCGCGGAGTTCCGGGCCGGCCAGCCGACGCGGCTCTACTACACGACCGAGGATGGCCTTCTTCGCGGCATCATGGACAACGTGGGAGCTCCGACGCCGCTTTGGCCGCCAGTGTCCCCGCCGGCGGGGGTCAAGTTCTCGACCATCCCGGCTCTTGCTCCCGGCGCGGGCAAGGGATTCATCGGGAGAGACGACGGCATCCTCCAGCAGGTCTCGCTCGTGAGTGGCGCGCCCGAGACGTCGGTCTTGGCCGGCCGGTCCAGGACGCTGTGGGACCCCGCGGTGAGCTTCAGTGGCCCGGCCGCGACGGAACCGGATCGCCTCACCATCACCTCGACCGAGGGATCGATCCGGCGCTATGTCATCCCCTGGTCGACGACAGCCGTGACGACAACGCCCGCCGACCTCTTCGCGCTCGCGCAGAATGCGCCGAACCCGTTTTCAAAGAGCACCAAGATCGATTACCGGTTGCCGTACGACGCACACGTCCAGATCGAGGTCTTCTCCGTGGATGGCCGGCGTGTCCGCACATTGATGCGCCAGCGGCAGCGCTCCGGTCCCCAGACGGTGAGCTGGGACGGAATGGACGACGCCGGTATCGCCCTCAGCAGCGGGTCATATTTCTATCGTTTGCGAGCCTCGGGCTCCGACGGGCGCAGTTTCCAGCAGTCCAGGAAAGTCGAGCTGGTGCGCTGATCATCAGCCCAAGCGCGCGAGCCTCGTTCGCTCGCGTTTGTGGCGCATGAACTCGACTCCGAACGTACGCTCGGCCATGTACTGGTTGTGCGCGCGACAGCGGAGCCGCAGGCCTTGGACCGTCGATTG
>DASTBI010000208.1 GCA_035712145.1 Candidatus Eisenbacteria bacterium
GTCATCGCCGCCTCGAACTGCGGCGCCTGCTCGGGAGTGATCTTCAGGGTCTTCTGCCACTTGTTCAGCGCCTTCTTGGCCATCTCCTCGGGGGATTGCCCCTTGTGCTTTCCATAATCGCCCGCGACGACGTTCGGAGCGATGAGGGCAGTGGCAAGGACGAGCAGGACCAACGAAACCCAGCCCAAACGAACCAGCTTCATGGGGCACCTCCTGGAAGTTCTCACTGCAACCGAGCGGTCAGGCATGTAATGGCTCGTGGCGGGAGTCTACCCGGGTCGTAGGCAGCCGGCTACTCGAAGAGCGGGTTTCTACTTGACCCTTCGCGCAGCGGCTCCCATCCTGCGCGCCATGCTCAACTGGATTTGGGCTGCGTTCTTCCTCATCGCGTTTGCGGTCGCGGTGTGGCAGGCCGCGGTGGGCGGGAAGCCCGAGGTGATGCAGGCGGTCGTGGCGGCGCTCTTCGACTCGTCCAAGACCGCCTTCGAGATTGCCCTCGGATTGACCGGCGTGATGACCCTGTGGCTCGGGCTCATGAAGATCGCCGAGAAGGCCGGCATCACCGAGATGATCGCGGCCGCGGTGGGCCCGCTCTTCCGCCGCCTGTTCCCCGGCATCCCCCAAGGACATCCCGCGAGCGGCGCGATCGTGATGAACCGGTCCGCCAACATGCTTGGGCTCGACAACGCCGCCACACCGCTCGGCCTCAAGGCGATGAAGGAGCTGCAGAGCCTCAACCCCGAGCCCGAGCGCGCCACCAACGACATGGTCCTGTTCATGGTGATGAACGCGTCGTCGGTCACGCTCGTTCCGATATCGATCATGACCTTTCGCGCGCAGCTCGGCGCCGCGAATCCTGCCGACGTGTTCGTCCCGATCCTCATCGCCACGTACATTGCCGACATCTCCGGCCTCTTGCTCGTGGCTTCGATCCAGAAGCTGAACCTCTTCAACGGTGTGGTGCTCGCCTGGCTCGGAGCGCTCACGCTCGCGGTGGGCGGCCTCGTCTGGTACTTCGCGCAGCTCCCGCACGATGCCGTGGCGGTGCAGTCGGCCATCCTCGCCAACGCCATCCTCATCGGGCTCATCGCCTCGTTCCTGATCATGGGTGCGTGGCGCAAGCTGCCGATGTACGAGACGTTCATCGATGGCGCCAAGGAAGGCTTCACCGTCGCGGTCGGCATCATCCCTTACCTGGTCGCCATCCTCGTCGCCGTCGGTTGCCTGCGTGCGAGCGGCGTCCTCGAGGCCTTCCTGGGCGCCATCAAGACCGGCGCCGCCAATCTGAGCTGGGATACGCGCTGGGTGGACGCCATGCCCACCGCGCTCATCAAGCCGCTGTCCGGCGGCGGGGCGCGCGGCATGATGGTGGAGACGATGAAGACCCTGGGCGCGGACTCATTCGCCGGACGTCTCTCCTGCGTGATCCAGGGGAGCACCGAGACGACGTTCTACGTGCTGGCGGTGTACTTCGGCTCGGTGGGGGTGAAGAAGACCCGGCACGCGCTGCCCTGCGCGCTGGCCTCCGAGGTCTTCGGCGTGCTGGCGGCGATCGGGGTCACCTACCTGTTCTTCGGCGCGGTTCGCTGACCCCAGCTACCGATCAAGATTGAATTGGCAAGACCCGGCGCGTACCGTGCCGAGTCGTCGCCAGGGGCGTTCGAGCTCCCCTCTCGCACCTTGGCCGCGCAGGTCCCCCATGGTCCCGAGCGCGTTTCGAAGCCGTCTCGCGGGTTTCCTGGCTGTTCTTCTTCTCACGGTGTTCGGCGCCGTGGCGGCCGAAGCCATGAGTCGTGAAGCGCGGGCTGAAGCGCTCTATCGACGTGGGGTCGAGCGATTCACTCTAGCGTCGGCCGATTCCCAGCGCGCGGCCCTGGAGGATCTCGAGGAAGCCGCCCGACTGGCGCCTCGACGCAAGGACGTTTGGCTCGCTCTGGGAAAGGCATGCCTCGAGAGTGGCCGCACCGCACGAGGTCGCTCCTGTCTCTCGCGGCTGGTGCGTATGGGCGGCGATGATTTCGAGACCTGGTTCACGCTTGGAGAAGCGTGGAAAGGGGATTGGCTGCGGACGGTCGAGCGCGTGTCGCTCGACAAGGCGAGCCATTGCTACGATCGCGCCACTCGCGTCGCTCCCGATCGCGCGGAGGGCTGGACCGCGGCCGCGTCGATCGCGCTCCTCCGCGGGCAGGCCCGTGACGCGGCGCTGGCTGCGGGGCGCGCACGCCTCATCGACCTTGAAGGTCGCGAACCGGCCTTGGTCGCCGCCGCGGCCTTGTACCGGCTCGGGCTCGTGACCGAGGCGGACAGCGCATTCCGCTTCGTCCGCGCCCGGTTTTCCGATGGTTGGCTGGAATCCTTCCGGTGGGAGGGCACCGATCCGGATCTCACCACTTCCGAGAACGAGGCCGAGCTGGATGGGCTGACGCGCTGGGCGCTGGCGCGCTTCCTCTTTCGCGAAGGCGATCGGGTGCGATGGGACCAGCGTGCGGAGCTGTTCGTTCGTTACGGACCCCCGGCGCACATCGAGCTCGATCCGGTTTGGGCGGCGCTCGAGTTCGTCTATCCACGGCACGCGAAGATCATGTACGCGCCCGATCCGATTCCTTTCTCGTTCCACATGCAGGTCTGGCACTACCCGCAGCTCGGTATCAACGCGGTGCTCTGGGATCGGTCGTTGCGCTATTCCTACGATTTCCCCTACGCGAACGACCGAAGCATGGACCCCGTTCCCGACCTGGCGCTCGTGGACTCACGCGCCGATCTGATCGCCCTCGACGGTGGACGCGGGGTCTTTCGAGCACTTCCCCCCGGAGCGGAGCCGCTCTCGCTCAAGGCGATCGTGAATCGTTTCCCGACTAAAGACGCCATGAGCGTGGTGACTCATCTCTTTTCCCCCGGCACACCCGCCGAGTCGCTGTGGGGCTCATGGGCGGTCGCCGACGAGCACGGCCGAGTGGTCCATCGCGACTCCGGGCCACTGTCCGTCTCAGCCTGCGATCCGGCCGGAGAGCAGCTGATCGAGTTCGCGACCGTGCTCCCGCCGGGCGACTACCGAGTCGACGTCGCCGTCCGGAAGGGCTCGCGTGGTCGGGGAGTGGCTCATCTCGGGATCCGGGTGAACGGACCGCCCGGACCGCTGGTGATGAGCGACCTGGTGCTGGTCTGTGACGATGCGCTCACCTCCATAGGTGCCGCGGAAGTTCGCCTGAGCCCGAACGTCGAGAAGCACATCGACGATCCGCGCTCCGTCGCCTTCTACTACGAGCTCGAGGGCTTGGGTCTCGGAGAAGACGGGCAGGGTCGTTTCTCCTACACCTGCACGGTGCACCCGATCGAGCGGCTAGGTAAGGAAGCAACGATGGCGGCCGTCTACCAAGCCACACGCGAAGAGGAGAACGCCGGCACCCATCGGCGCCAGTTCGTCACCGTGCCCGTCTCGTCGCTCGGTCCCGGGTATTACGAAGCGAGGGTTCGGGTGAAGGATCTGGTCACGGGCGCCGAGACCGTCGCCGCAGCTCAGTTCTCGAAGGGGTATATCCCGGCCGCGGAGCGCGATCGATCTCGCCCGCCTGCCAACCGACTCAGTGTCTGGCGCTACGAGAGCGCTTCCTCGGCCACCGTTACGAGTGCGGAGGGACCAGCACTTATCCCATGAGAATTGGCTTGTCGCCCAGAGCCAGGGATGCCGGCGGCGCGGTCCGGCCCGCCATGGGAGCCGCGTCCGAGCTGAAGGAGGAGCACCGGGTCTGGCGTTCCGGGGGCGTTCTGTGCTCCACTTTTCGCCCCAGGCGATACCCGCGCCTGCACGCTCCCGGAAAGGACTCGAGGACATGCCCAGATTCGGATGCCTGCTGGCGGCGCTGATCCTGTTGGGGTCGGCCGGTGCCATGGCCGCTCCCAAGGAAAAGAACAAGCGCGGCGACGTGATCTGGGTCCATCCACGCTACGACAGCCTCAAGATCCAGAGCATCGCGTTCATGCCGGTCGCCGCGTACGACAACAACTTCCAGAACGAGAAGATCGTCGAGGGACAGCTGAGCGCCGCCTTGCGCGGGAGCGGCTACCGGTGGATCTCAGCGGCCACCACCAAGTCGATGCTCAGCTCGGCGATCGGCGACAGCGCGCTCGGCGTCATCGACCGTGGGATCCTGACTCACGGCCGCGTCGACTCGCTCGCCGCCAGGCGGCTTTGCCGCGCGCTTCGGGTGACGGCGCTGCTCTCGGCGCGCATCGATCTCTTCGAGCAGGTGGAGGTCGAGTGGAACCAGTCGGGCAAGCCATCGACCACCGTTCATGTGCGATCGGCCGTGGTGGATTCCAGCGGCCTTCTGCTGTGGACCGCCTCGGGCAGCGAGACGGCCGAAGGTCCATACCATGACGCGAACGCCGCGACGCTCGGCGTCAAGGGGTCGGGTCTCACCAACGAGCCCATCAAGGGGCAGAGTGGCGCGCCGAGCTTCCAGGACGTGACCACACGGCTGTTCACGCGCTGGGCGACACACTTCCCGGCATTCAAGCCGGCGGAAGCGGCGGCCCCCGAGTCGGCGCCCGCCAAGTGATCCGGTGCTGATTCGCGACGACCAGCAAGGCATGCGCGCCGCCCTGCGCGAAGCGCAGGCGTCCGCGGACGACGACGAGGTCCCGATCGGCTGTGTGATCGTCCACGAAGGGCTCATCGTGGGCCGTGGCCGCAATCAAATGGAGCGCCTCCAGGACGCCACCGCGCACGCCGAGATGGTCGCGATCGGCGCGGCCTCGAGCACGCTCGGCACCTGGCGGCTCAACGAGTGCACCATGTACGTGACGCTCGAGCCGTGCGCGATGTGCGCGGGGGCGATCATCCTGTCGCGGGTCGGCCGTCTGGTGTACGCCGCCATCGATCCCAAGGCAGGCGCATGCGGATCGGTGCTCGATGTCATCCACGAGCCGCGCCTCAACCATCGTGTCGAGATCGAAAGCGGCGTGCTGGCGGAAGAGTGCGGCGCTCTGCTGAAGGCGTTCTTTCAGCGCAAGCGCCGTGAGGCCGCCGAGCAGGCCGAGCCCGGACACGCGTAGCGTCATTCTCGCTCCATCCATCTCACCCGACCGGGAGGCCCGTATGCGCAAGACTCGCCACCTCGCACGAGCCGCATGGCTCGCCGCCGGTCTGCTCGCCGCAGCCGGCGCGCAAGGCGCGACTCGGCTCTCGACCGACGTGTTGCCGGTGTTCCAGCAGGTGCACCTGCGCACCCACCCCGACAGCGCCTCCTACTCCGGCCGGGTGAAGATGGACCTCCAAGTTCGCAAGCCGACCTCGACGGTCACGCTGCACGCCGACGGCCAGAGCCTCGAGCACATCGCCCTCATCCAGAAGGGCAAGCCGATCACGGTAAGACGCAGCAAGGGAGATGAAGGCGCGCTCACTCTCACGGCATCTCGCCCGCTCACCGCAGGCCCCGCGACGCTCGAGATCCGCTTCAGGAATCCCTACAACCGGAAGGCGGTGGGGCTCTATCAGGTGATGCGCGGAACCGACGGCTACCTTTTCACACAGTTCGAGGCGACCGACGCGCGCAAGGCGTTCCCCTGCTGGGATGAGCCGAGCTTCAAGTTCCCTTATCAGCTCACGATCGAGATTCCGGAAGGCCGGCACGCGATCACCAACACGCCGGTCGAGAAGGAGACGAGCGCCAAGGGCTGGAAGACGATCACCTTCCAGAAGACGCCGCCGATGCCGAGCTACCTGCTGGCCGTCGCGGCCGGCCGGCTGGAGTTCGTGGACGTTCCAGGCACCGGGATTCCGACGCGTGTGGTGACCGTGAAGGGGCAGAGTCATCTGGCCGGACTGGCGATCGAAGCCACTCCGCCGGTGCTCAAAGCGCTCGAGAAGTACTTCGACATGCCGTACCCGTACGCGAAGCTCGACTTGATCGGCGTACCGGAATACTGGTTCGGCGCGATGGAGAACCCGGGGGCGATCACCTTCACGGAGTCGGCGCTGCTCCTCGACCCGGCCTCGGCCAGCACGGAGGCGCGGCGAAGGCTCACTCGGTATCTCGCCCACGAGCTGGCGCACATGTGGTTCGGCGACTACGTCACGATGGCGTGGTGGGACGACCTGTGGCTCAACGAGTCCTTCGCGGACTGGATGGGGGACAAGATCTCCGAGGAGGTCGCGCCGCAATTCCAGCTCCAGCTCGGTGAGATCTCCACCGTTCAGGAGATCATGGAGACCGACGCGCGCCCGACCACCGATCCCATCCGCAACCGCGCCGCCAGCGGCAACGACGCGATGCGGGCAGTCGGCCTGGCCTATTACAAGGGCAAGGCCGTGCTCGGGATGTTCGAGCACTGGATCGGCCCCGAGGTGTTCCGGCAGGGCGTCCACGAGTACCTGCGCGCGCACGCCTGGAAGAACGCAGAGGCCTCTGATCTGTGGGCGGCGCTGGGCAAGGTTTCGGGCAAGGATGTGACGGCGGCAATGGCCGGCTACATCGATCAGCAGGGAGTGCCGTTGATCACGGTCGAGCCCGCGGAGCCTGGCCAGCTGAAGCTCACGCAGAAGCGATTTCTTCACCACGGCGTGAAAGCCGATCCGCTGCTCTGGAAGATTCCGGTGGCGCTGAAGTGGTCCGACGGCTCCGAAGTGCGCACGCAGCGCCTGGTGCTCGAGAGCGAGACGGCGACGCTCGCGCTCGAAGGTGACGGCAAGCCGGTGTGGGTGATGGCGAACGTCGATGGGCGCGGTTATTACCGGTGGACCGCGCCCCAGAGCATGATGCTCGCGCTCTCTCGCTCCGCGGTGACGGCGATGAATCCGGCCGAGAGAATCGCTTTCATCGGCAATGCGCTGGCGCTGCTCAAGGCGGGAGAGCTTCGCGGCGACGCCTATCTGCGCCTGCTGGCCGCGTTCTCCGACGATCCGGACCCGCTCGTTGCCTCCGCGGTGCTCGACGGTCTGTCGAGCGCCAAGGACGCCTTCATTCCCGATGGTCTGCGCGATGTATTCGCGGTCTACGTGCGCAGCACGCTGAAACCCATGGCCAAGCGCTTCGGTCTCGAGAAAAAGGCCGGCGAGCCGGAAGTGGTCTCGCTCATGCGTCCACGGCTCTTTGGCTGGCTGGGCGACGAAGGAAAGGACCCGGCCGCGCTCTCGCTGGCGGACCGCATCGCCACCGAGTACATGTCCGATCCGGCCAAGCCGGATCCGTCGCTGGTCGGCACCGCGCTCCAGCTGCGCGCCATGCACGGCGACCGCGCGCTATTCGATCGTTACCGCAAGGCTTTCGAAGAGGCCAAGACGCCCACGGCGCGCCAGCGGTACCTTTCCGCGCTGGGCGCGTTCCACGATCCGGCGCTGCAGGACGAAGCGCTGCGCTACGCGCTCGAAGGACCGGTCCGGGTCAACGAGATGCGCAACATCACCGGTTCCATCCGCGCGCAATCCGATCAGGCTCACGACCGGGCTTTCGCCTGGTTGCGCGAGCACTATGCTCAGGTGACGGCCAAGATCCCGGAGGAGTTCCAGGCATCACTGCCCTACTACGCCAACGGTTGCTCCGAGCAGCGGATCAGCATCGCCAGGCAGTTCTTCTCCGATCCGGCGCACAAGGTGCAAGGCACGGAGAAGGAGCTGTCCCAGGTCGTCGAGGAAGTCGGCGACTGCCTCGGCCTGCGCCAGCGCGAGGGCGCGGCGGTGGGCTCTTACCTGCGCGGCCTCGCCTCCGGCTCCGCACGCCAGGCCAGCACCGGCTCGCCGTGACCGGCCGGAGCGGTCCAGCCGGCTAGGCGCCTGCGATCTGGCGAACCGCCTTGAGCACGACATCCACCTCTTCCGGTGTGTTCACCAGGCTCGGCGCGAGTCGGGCGTAAGTCGGCTTGTAGGGCGTCGTGCTGGCAATGATCTTCCGCTCGAGCAGGCGCTTGACCGTGTCCTCGGGTGACACTCCGGCCACTTCGAAGCAGACCATGCCGGCCGACAGCGCCGGATCGCGCGGCGTGTGGAGGGTCACGTTCTTCATCGCCGCCAGTCCGGCCTTGCACTGATCGTTGAGATCACGAATCCGCTTCGCGACCCGAGCGCGACCGATCTTCTCGTGGAAACGAAACGCCGCGCTCATGGCCCACTGGTGCTCGTAGGCGTGGAAGCCGCCCGGCGTCATGTCGTAGGCCGTGGTCGGCCGCGGTGTCGTGTCCCCGTTCATCCACGCCATGAAAGCGCCCATGTCGGCGAAGGTCGGAATGGTCGGACGCAGCTTCGCCCATTGGCCGGCCTTGCCCCATACGATCCCGGTGCCGCGCGGAGCGAACATCCACTTGTGGGTGCCGGCGCAGAAGAAGTCGGCGCCCAGCTCGGCCACCGTCTCGTCGACCGCGCCGAGTCCATGCACGCCGTCGACCACCAGCAGGATCTGGTCTTTCTCGGAGCGATTGCGATTGGCTTCGCGCACCACGGCGGCGAGCGCCGGAATGGGGAGGCGCATCCCCGTGCTCGAGTGAACCCAGGTCAGTCCAACCACGCGGGTGTTCGGCCTGAACGCCGATCGCAACCGGCCCGTCATCTCGTCCGTCGTCGCGATCGAGGACTTCTCGAAGAGCGGCACCCGGCGCACCGTGGCCCCGGCCTTTGCGGCCGCGAGCCGGATCGACTCGTGATGGGAGTAGTGATCGTGGGTCGTCGTCAGGATCTCGTCGCTCGGCGAAAGAGGCAGCCCGTGGTAAACGAGTGCTAAGCCGGTCGTGGTGTTGCTCGTGATCGCCAGCTCGTCGCGCCTGGCGCCCAGATAACCGGCCATGTCGTCGCGGATCTTGTACTGGATGTTGTCCGCCTGCTGGAACATGCGGTGCTCGACCGTGAGGACAGGTTCGGCGTCCAGCACCCGGCGAAAATCCTCGATGGCGTCCCGCACCGGCTTCGGATGCGAGACGATGTAGAAGCTGGCGAAGTGGAGGTATTCCTTGGTCAGCGCGAACTGGGCGCGCACCGTGGACCACTGGGACAAGTCCGGCAGCGGCGCGGTCTGCTTCTCGAGGGCCGCGAGGAGACGCCCGGGGGTGAGAACAGCGGCGGTCGCGGCGGCGGCGGTGTTGATGAACTCACGGCGAGTGAGCATCGAGGGCCCTCCTTGGCGCCGCAGACTAGCACCTCGGAGGACGCGAGACGCTCCGGCGTTTCCGATCGATGGACAGGCGTCCTTGCGCAGCTCCAAATGCCGAGTCGGGCCCCTCTGTCGAAGGGCCCGACGGGCAGCCAGATGAATCCAAGCGGCTTTTTCGATTTACCTAGAATCGAACTCCGCCCGCGATCTGCACCTGGCTATCATCCGCGATCGTTCCCCGCAACTGCGCGAACGGGCGAACGTCGCCGTGCTTCTTACCGATGCCGGTCAGGACATTGAGTCCGACGTCGGTATCGTTGTCTCGACCGTCCCGGTCCACCACCATGAGCGCTGGTCCTCCGCCCACCCAGAAGGCCGGGCCCGACGTGTTCAGGTCGTAATGGAAGTCGCCATTCATGGCGAACTGATCCCGGCTGTCGCCGACCGTCAGATCGACATTGGGATTGAAGTACCAGTGTCGACTGGACCCGACCTGGGTGAGCAGACCGCCGCCAACAGCGACTCGATCGCCATCCGTGACACCGGCGCGGACGTCGCCGTCCACTCCAGCGCGCGCCATCTGGGGCGCGACGATCGAGATCAAGCCAAGCAGAGCGGCGGTGCCGATACCTGCAACGTAGCGACGCATGTTGTGGCTTCGCATGAGGGTCTCCTGCGGGGCGCCTTGGCGCTTGCCGCGGGGCCTATGGTTCGAGGCGGTGGAGCAGCTTCGCCCTCGGAGGGAACATCGGCCTCCTGCCTCGCGTGATCATTTGCTGCAGGGTGGAACTGCAGTCGATGTGCCACGTGGGGTCGAACGGCTCAACATGCTGAGATCATTCGGGCTACAGAGCCGTTCGCATCCGAACACGCTTGAAACCCGGTCCTGATGGCAGGTAGTTGGTACAACCGCTCAATTGCCAGGGAAGAGTCAAGAGCGGCGGCTGCATTGGCCGGGCACGCCGTCGATCGACGGCGTGAGCTTCAGGAGCCGACCGGGCGCTTCTTGAAGATGGCGGGGTTTCGCGCGAGGAAGAGACCAGCCTGCAGGCGGTCGGCGAGCCCCAGCTTCTCGAGGATGCGGCCGACGTGCTTCTTCACCGTCGGCTCGCTGATCTTGAGCGAGGTCGAGATCTCCTTGTTCGATTGACCTTCGGCGATCATCGCGGCCACTTCCAGCTCGCGCGTCGAGAGGTTGTCGGCGCCGCGATCCCGCTGGTCGGCGTTGATGAGCCCGTTGGTCGTGGTCGGGTCGTACCAGGCATGCCCTTCCATCACGGCACGCACCGCGCGGAACAGGTCTTCCGGATCGGCGCTGCGGCGCAGGGTGGCCATGGCGCCCTGCGTGACCGCGAGCTGAAGGCAATCGATGCCGATGATGCACGCCACCTTCGGGGCCGGAACGCCCAGGCGCCGTGAGGGAGGGTTGAGCACCAGGCAGTTGTCCGCCCCGCGCTCGGACAGTGCCACGATCCTGAGCTGCGGCAGCTCGGCGCGCAGCGCCGGTATGGCCGGCGTCTTGTCCTGGCCGAGGAGGTTGAGCGAGAGGATCAGGACGTCCGGCCGCAACGCCCGGCACTCCTGGATCGTCTCGTCCACCGTGGCCGCCTCACCCACGACTTCGAAATCCGGCTCGCCGTCGAGCAAGCCCACCAGTCCGCCGCGGTCGATCGCCTGGCTGTCCGCCACGATCAGGCGCGCGCGCTTCCGGTGGTTCGCCTCGCGACGAACGGCGCGGGGACGGCGCTTTGGCATGGGCCTTTGGTGGGGCATCCGGTTCGCTCACTCCGGTCGACGATCTGCGACTCCACGCATGCTCGCGACATGGTACCAAAGGTCCAGTCGCAAGTCTCCATGCGTCCCATAGTTAGCGCTGCCCGAAAAGCGCAGGTTGCGGGTGAGCCGCGGCTCGACGAGAGCGCGGAGCCGGGGGTGGGACCGATGAAGTCTCGGAGCCGAACGCCCAGGGAGCCCTTCAGAAAGCCGTTCCGTTACGGCGCGACATCGCGGCGCATCCTGATGGCGCTGTGCGGCGCGGCTTGCCTCACCGCGGTGGCCCGCGCGGCATCGATCGAGATCCCCGCGGCAAGGGACAACTCGATCTTCGAGGAAGGCGACCTGGCCAACGGCGCAGGAGACGCCCTCTTCGCGGGCCAAACCGGCTCCGGCTTTGCGCGAAGGGCTCTGATCTTCTTCGACGTGTCCGGTCGCCTTCCCGCCGGGGCTCGGATCGACAGCGTCGCCATCACTCTCCAGGTCACCAACGCCCCTGACCTCATGCCGCGCCGTTTCGCCCTCCACCGGCTCGGCGCCGCCTGGGGAGAGAGTGGCTCCATCGCCACCGGCGGCACGGGAGCGGCGGCCGACATGGGTGACGCCACGTGGCGGGATGCCCTCTATCCCGGCCAGCGCTGGTCGTCACCCGGCGGCGATTTCGATCCCATCGCCAGCTCGATGCGAACCGTGGAAGGCCTGGGCTCCTACACCTGGCGTGGCGTGGGTCTCATGGCCGACGTCTCGCGCTGGCTGGCCGACCCTGGCGCCAATCATGGATGGATCCTGTGTGGAGAAGAGACGGGCGCCCGCACCGCGCGGCGATTCGCGTCGCGCGAGGCGGGCGAGTCCTTCTCCCATCCCACGATGACGATTCACTACACACCCGCCGCCGTGACGCGCACCCAATCGTGGGGAAGCGTCAAGGCGGATTACCGATGAGGTGCAAGATGGAAACCCGCCTGTGGACTCCCGTCACTGCCCGCCCCCGGTGCACGCGACCGGGGCTCGCCGGGCCGATCCTGCTGGCGCTCCTGCTCGGTCTCTTCGTTCCGGTGTCGAACGCCGCGGTGGTCGACCTCAATCCTGTCATGGACAACATGATGGTTCAGGAGAACGTCGGCAACAGCAACGGGGCGGGGTCGTGGCTGATCGCCGGCAACAACAATCAAGGCGCGAGCGGGCAACCCCGTCGCGCGCTCATCCGTTTCGACCTCTCGGGCATTCCTTCGACGGCGGTCATCACCGCGGTCACGCTCACCATGACCAACGACCGCGGCAAGGCCGGAACCCAGGCGATCGCGCTCCACCGGGTGACCGCGGAATGGGGGGAAGGCACGTCGAATTCGAACAGCGACCCGGGCAAAGGCGCGCCCGCGACCCTCAATGACGCCACCTGGGCGCACCGCCTCTATCCTTCGCCGACGTGGACGACACCCGGTGGGGACTTCGTCGCCGTCGCCAGCGCCACGACTCCGGTCGGCAACTCGGCTGCGTACTCGTGGACATCGAGTCAGCTGGTGGCCGACGTTCAGCAGTGGGTGACGACGCCCTCCAGCAACTTCGGCTGGATCCTGATCGGCAACGAAACCGTCAAAGCGACGGCCCGCCGCTTTCACGGCAGGAGCGGCACGACGCCGCCCGTCCTGCGGGTGACCTACACCACCGGAACCGTGACCGGAGCGTGCTGCACCGGCAGCAGCTGTGAGGAGCTGACGCCGGCCCAGTGCGCCGCGGCCGCAGGCACCTATCACGGCGACGGGACCGTCTGCAGCCCCAATCCGTGCGTGACCCCGACCGGGGCCTGCTGCATGACCAACGGCACCTGCGCGGTCCACACCGCGGCGGGGTGTGCGACGGCCGGCGGGACCTACCAGGGCGACAACACCGCCTGCTCGCCCAATCCGTGTCCAGTGGTGCTCACGCCGTACCTGGATCCGCTGCCGATCCCCGCGCTGGCGACGCCGACCTCGGGAACGGCCGGAGGCGTGGCGTCCTACACGATGAGCGTGCGCGAGGTGAGCCAGCAGCTCCACAGCCAGCTTCCTCCGACGCGCGTGTGGGGCTACGGCTCGACGGCGACCGGGGCCACGTATCCGGGGCCGACGATCCTGGCCTCGACCGGAAACCCGGTCACGGTGACGTGGGTCAATGATCTGCGGGACGCCCAGGGGAATCTGCGCACCACGCACTACCTGCCCGTCGACCTGTGCATGAAGGGACCCGACATGGAGGGGCCCACCGCGCGAATCGTCACGCATCTGCACGGCGGTCACGTGCCGCCCGAGTCCGACGGCTATCCCGAGAACACGCTGCTTCCCGGACAACAGACCACCTACGTCTACCCGAACAATCAGCCGGCGGGGACGCTCTGGTACCACGACCACGCGATGGGCATCACGCGCCTCAACGTGATCATGGGCATGGCCGGCTACTACCTCTTGACCGACGCCACCGAGACGGCGCTCGGATTGCCGTCGGGTCAGTACGAGATGGGACTCGCCATCCAGGACCGGACCTTCAACAGCGACGGATCGTTCCGCTATCCGGCGGTCTGGGACGAGCACTTCTTCGGCGACAAGATCCTGGTCAACGGCAAGGTCTGGCCGTACTTGAACGTCAAGAAAGGCAAGTACCGCTTCCGGATGCTCAACGGCTCGACGTCGCGGGTCTACACGCTCAATCTGTCGAACGGCGCTCCCTTCTGGGTGATCGGCAACGAGCTCGGCCTGTTGCCCAAGCCGCTGCACCGGACCAGCATCACGATCACTCCCGGTGAGCGGCTGGATGTCGTGATCGACTTCCAGCCGTACACGAACGGCACCCAGATTCTGCTGCAGAACAGCGCGCCCGCTCCCTATCCGGGCACGCCGGGCGTGGGCGTCATCCCCGAGGTCATGAAGTTCGTGGTCGTGAACGGGGGCGGGACCCACACCGCTCCGCTGCCCGCGACGCTGCGCCCCTTCACGCCCATCCCCGAGTCCGAAGCCGCGCGCACGAGGACCCTCGAGCTCTTCAAGGTGCCGGACGAGTGCACGGGCCAGCGCTGGTCCATCAATGGCCTGCGCTTCGCCGACATCACGGAGTTCCCAGGACTCGGCACCGCGGAGATCTGGAGCTGGGTGAACCGGTCGGGATACATTCACCCGATGCACATGCACCTCGTGGCCTTCCACGTGCTGGACCGCCAGCCGTTCGTGATCGTGGACGGGGCGATCCAGACCACCGGCCCCCGCGTGGCGCCCGATTCGGCCGACGCGGGGTGGAAGGACACGACTCCCGTCCGGCCGCTCGAGATCGTGCGGGTGATCGCTCGCTTCGAGGACTACCTCGGCAAGTACCCCTATCACTGCCACATCCTCGAGCACGAAGAGCACGAGATGATGCGTCAGTTCCAGGTGGTGCAGCCGACCGGGGTGGGACCGGTGGCGACGGCGCCGGGAGTGGAGCTGCGCCAGAACTTCCCCAATCCAACCACCGGCGTGACGCGCTTCGCGTTCGAGATCCCGGCCGCGGCCCGGGTGAAGCTCGTGATCGAGGACGTCGCGGGGCGTCGGATCGCCACGCTCATCGACCAGAAGCTCACCGCCGGAGGCCACGAAGTGCTGTGGGACGGCCTGGTGGCGGGCAGGGAGGCCGCGGCAGGCGTCTACTTCTATCGTCTGGTCGTGGACGGCAAGCCTTCGACGGCTCGCCGGCTGGTGGTGAAGTGATGGCGATTGCGTTGCGGTTGCTGGCGGTTTCCGTGCTGCTGGCGTCGTGGCTCGCAACCACGGCGCCGGCGGCCGAGGTCGCCATCCCGAGCTCGCGGGACAACACGCTCTTCGAGGATGCGAACGGCTCGCTCAGCAACGGCGCCGGGCCCGTGCTGTATGCCGGCAACAACGGCCAGGGCCTGGCGCGCCGTGGTCTGATGCGGTTCGACGTGGCTTCCGCGCTGCCGAACGATGCCGTGATCGAGCAGGCGACGCTGGCGGTGCACGTCTCCAACGCGCCCAACGCCATCGCGCGCACCTTTGCGCTCCACCGTGTGCTCGAGGCATGGGGGGAGGGGGTCTCGTCCACCACCAGCGGCTCGGGAACTGCCGCGACGACCCATGACGCGACCTGGATCCACACGGATTGGCCCGATCAAGCGTGGTCGATCGCGGGCGGAACGTTCCTCCAGACCGAGAGCGCGACGTGCTCGGTGGCTGACATCGGCTTCTACACCTGGACCGATCCGCGCATGGCCGGCGACATTCGAGCCTGGCTCGACGATCCATCGACCAACCACGGCTGGCTGGTGCTGGGCGACGAAGTGACGCTCAATACGGCGCGCCGTTTCGATTCGCGCGAGAACGTGGTTCCCGAGACCCGGCCCGTGCTCGTGGTTCGATATCACCGCAGCGTCGGCGTCTCCGCACCATCGGTCGTGGAATTCTCCCTCGGCCGCGCCGCGCCCAACCCCGCGAGCCACCGGTCGGTGGTCGCGTTCTCGCTGCCGCGCGCCGCGGCCACCCGGCTCGAGGTCCGCGACGTGGCGGGCCGGGAGGTGGCGCGGCTGGTGGAGGGATTCCTGGCCGCCGGCCGCCATTCCGCGGTCTGGAACATGGCCTCTACGGCCTCCCTGGCGGCGGGCATCTATTACTTCCAGCTCACCGTGGACGGTCACACCGTCGCCACCACTCCCGTGGTGCGGCTGAAGTGAGCCAGGTCGGCGTCCGAAGCGCGATTACGCCGTTTCGGACGCCTGGGTGCCGGTATACCAAAGGACTATGCCCTCCCCTCCGAGCGACTCATAGAACGGGCGGCTTCACCGGGCGAAACTGCAGGTGAAGCAGAAAACGGAGGGTAGCCATGAAGATCCTGATCGCGCTGGACGCCTCGCCCCACTCGGAGCAGGCGCTGCAATTCGTCACCCGCATGCGGTGGCCGGCCGGGAGCCGGGTGATCGTGCTGAGCGTCCTGCAGCCGGTCGCTCATGCGGTCTCGATGCCCTATGACCCGACGCCCATCGACGTCGACGTGCTCGCCGAGCAGCGCCGGCAGCTGGAGGAGCTGGTTTCCGACGCCGAGAGCCGCCTGCGTGAGTGCGGCTTCTCGACCGAGGGAAGGGTGCTGAGCGGGGACCCCCGGGAAACGCTGGTCCAGGAAGCCCTCGCCACCCATGCCGATCTCATCGTCGCGGGTTCTCACGGCCGTACCGGTATCGCGAAGCTGATGATCGGCAGTGTATCCAGCCATCTCGTCACCCACGCTCCTTGCAGCGTACTGGTGGTCAAGACGGCTGCGGCGGCAGGGCCCTCCGGAACGACGAGGAGGGCATGAAGGCAGTCCGGCTGACCTTGCTGGCCGTTGCTGGCTTCACCGCGGCGATCGCGGCCGCGGATGCCCCGGTTGCGGTCACGCTGGGACCGAAGAGCACGCTGTAGCTCGAGGGCACGTCGACGATGCACGACAATGAGGTGTCGTTCTGATCGACCGGATCGAGCAAGCACCATGCTTCTCGACTTTCTTCGAGTGAGGAACGAGGCGGGCGCGAGCAATCGCGCCCGCTGCGTTTTGGCGGTGCTCACGATGGTTCTCCTTTCCGGCGCGGCGGAGTCCGGCGATGTCACGGTCGAGCTCGACGACTCCACCCGCGCCTGCGGAGTTCAAGGCAGTTTCATCGTCCCGGTCTCGGCCGTCGTCGCCTGGGTCGTCCTCACCGATTACGACCACATCGCCGGATTCGTGACCTCGATGGTCTCGAGCCGGGCCGAGCGCCGGAGCGACGGGTCCCTGCGGGTCCACCAGGTCGCGACGGGGAGCGTGATGGCGGGTGTCGTGCGTCGCCGGGTGCACGTGGAGCTCGATACTCGCGAAGAGCCGCCACGGCGCATCGCGTTCACGGACGTGCTGGGTAAGGACTTCTCCTCTTATGTCGGAGAGTGGCTGATCGTCCCGATGCCGGATACGGGGGCGGTCTACGTGACCTATCGGCTGACCGCCGAGCCTCATGGCGCGATCGCCCGTGCCTTCTGTCGCGGCGCCCTCCGCAAGACCACGCGCGAGCTGCTGGAGCAGGTGAGGGCGGAGATGCTTCGCCGCCGGGACGACAACTGACATTCGCCGCGTCGAAGCGGGTGCAACCCTCGCGCATCATGTTCCGTAGCGCACTGGCAGAAGCGGTACGCATTCCGAGGAGGCCCCCATGAATCGCGGTCGATGGCTCATGATCCTGGTCCTGGCCGACGTGGTCACGGCCTTCAGCACCATCGGATCGGAGCTGTTCTTCAGCTGGACGCTCCCCGCAGAGCTCCAGGACTTCACGCTGACCAGGAACCTCGCCATCTTCAGCGGAAGCGGCTTGATCCTGACGCCGCTGTGGTCCCTGACGATCATCTCCACCGTCGTGGCCTGGATCGGGTTGCTCAACCTCTGGTGGTTCGCTCGCCGCCTCTATCTTGGAGCGTGGATCGCCTGGTTCGTGCTGCTCCTGCTCTCCGGTCCCTCGGTGATGACCCCGCTCGGCTCCATGTTCAGCACGGTCGAGGCCGTGGTGGGCGGCGCGGTTCTGGGACTCGTCTACTTCTCGGACCTGAGCCGCCACTTCGAGCGGCAGGCCGTCCCCGCCACGGCGACCGCCTGAAGTCACGCGGCCACGGCGGCGAATGCGGCTACAGGGTCGCGGGCGTCAGCGTCATGAGCGTCTGGCCATCGGCCCCGAGCAATTGGAGCTGACCGCTCGAGTCGACCGTGAAGCGGTGCACGCCTTCGATCGCCTTGAGGAAGATCTGCTCCTGGGTCGCCAGATCTCCCTCGCAGGCCTTGCGTGTGGTCGCGAGCGGACCGAACGAGACTCGGTCCTGCTCGATCTTCGCGGTGCCGGTGAAGTTGTTGCAGCCGGTCGTGCCCGAGACGTTGCCTTCGGCCGCGAACTTCACGGAGGTCTGGGACGGGTTCGCCACCGCCTTGCCACCGATGTCGGCGACGAGCCACTCGGTCCCGGCCAGCGACACGGTTGTCTTGCCGCTCTCCGCCTGGATCTGAGCCGCGGGTGAAGGCTGGCTCGATACGGCGGGCTCTCTGGAACCGCAGCCGCAGATCGCGGCCATCCATGCCACGCAGAACAGGCTCTTGCGCATTGCTTGCGGAGCAGGCATTCCCACCTCCAGGCGGCCAAAAGACCTTGACGCTGCTACATGCTTACGAAACCATCCCGCGCCACAGTAGTCCCGCCCGGCATTCTCCACCAGGAGGCTCTCCCGTGTTCACGCGCTTCGGCTTCAGAGTGACCCTGCTGGCGATCGGCTTCGCCCTCGGCGTGGCATTCCCTGCCGCCGCGGACTACACCGTGGTCTTCAAATACACGCTGATCGGCGGGGACACCTTGACGCGGGCCAACTACTACACCAATCGGCGCATGCGCGTGACGTCTCCGGACGGCAGGGAGTTCATGTTCGATCGCAAGAGCGACAGCGTCACCGTCATCAACCACAAGGCGCGCACCTACTGGACCGGCAAGCGAGCGGTGGCGGACACGATCGCCCACCGGATCATCAAGGGGAACCGGATCGGCGTCGCCGAGATGGCAGCCGACACCGCCAAGTGGAACGCGATGGTGACCGCATTCAACGACTCGATCCGCGTCGTCCGAACCTACGAGCAGAAGAAGATCGCGGGCATCACCTGTGACCAGTACGTGCTCACCGCGGGCAGCTACCTCACCAACGTGCGCTGGATCGCACGCAGCGTCGACGTGGCGAACTACGGCCCCGAGCTGGAGAAGGTGGTGATGGCCTCCATCAAGGATCCGCTCGGCCGCCAGCTCATGCGGTTGCTGATCGCCGCGCGCACCAAGGACGGCCTGCCTCTGGCGGGTCGGGCGACGTTCCGGACCCATGGCTCGTCCGGAAACTTCCAGTTCGAAGCGGTGCGCCTCAAGTCCGGACAAGTCCCTTCGGTCGCCTGGAAGATTCCCGACGGTTATACGGCGATCAAACCGTGACGTAAGAATCGCCACGATTCGTCAGGCAGGCCCCTCTTCGGAGGCTCGGCCGGAAATTCTTGCCATCTGGGCGCGGCCGGCGCTCTCGGCACCACGTCGAATCCCAGGGAAATTCGCGACACGAGAGGCGGGTGAGCCGTGGCCCCGCTCTTGCGACTGCTGGTACGGCTCGCCTCATCGCATCGCGAGCCATCCATTCAAACCACATGGCCGCAAGTCGCACACGCCAAGGAGGTTTCCCATGAAGGACCATGACAAGGCGCCTTTGGTCACGGGGTCTTTCCGTGATCGTGAGTCTGCGGAGCGCGCCTATGCCGATCTGAGAGCCAGGGGCTACTCGGACAAGGACATCCACATCATGATGTCCGACGAGACCCGGAAGAAGTTCGGCGGCAAGGACATCAAGATCGAGCACGGCAACAAGGCGATGGAGGGCGCAGGCGTCGGTGGTGCAGTCGGTGGGGCAGTGGGGGCCACGATCCTTGGAGTCCTCGCGGCTGCTTCGACGGTGGCCATCCCCGGTATCGGGCTGGTCGTCGCCGGTCCGCTGGCCGGCGCGCTGGTCGGCGGCGCCGCGGGCGCCGCGGGTGGCGGGCTGGTCGGCACGCTGGTCGGCATGGGCATTCCCGAGGAGCGGGCGAAGGTCTACGAGAAGGACCTCAAGGAAGGTTCGGTCGTCGTGGGCGTGCGGCCGAAGCACGAGGACGACGCGACCTACTTCGAGAATGAGTGGCGCAATACCGGCGTCCACGTCTATCGCTAGCTCGTCCGCCTGAATGGAGCCCTCGGGCCTTGGACGGCTCGAGGGCTCTGGCGTGCAACAAAATCCCACCTCCCGCCGTTACAGGAACTGTAGGCTCCCCGTCGGCTGCCTATCCGGGCAGGTTCCCTCTTCCACGGGAGGTGTCGTGAGCATCCGGGACTCGATCGCGGTGATGGCATTGGGGCTGACCCTGGCGGGGCCCGCCCTCGCTTCGGACGTCGGCTACATCTATGGACGGGTCGAGACGGAGAGCGGCTCCAAGTACACCGGCCAGCTTCGCTGGGGGACGGAAGAGGCCTTCTGGGACGACATCTTCAACGCCACCAAGGCGGAGAACGAAAACCTCGCCGATCTGGACCCCCGAATCGTCGACGACATCAAGGCGCGCCACTGGAAGGGCTGGGACGTGTTCGGGGTGGGTGAGCCCGAGCTCACTCATCTCTTCGCCATTCGCTTCGGCGATCTGAAGCGCCTCGAGGTCCGCCGCCACGAAAACGTCGTTGCCGAGTTCCGGAACGGGGAGGAGCTGCAGCTCAAAGGCGGCTCCAACGACGTCGGCGCCAAGATCACGGTGATCGACAAGAGGAGCGGCAAGCGCGAGATCCCCTGGGACAAGATCCGCACGGTGGAATTCATGGACACGCCCACGGCGCTGGAAGAAAAGCTGGGCGAGCCGATCTATGGCACCGTCAAGTCCGGTCGCTACGACTTCACCGGGCGCATCCAGTGGGACAACGACGAGACGCTGACCACCGACAAGCTCGACGGCGACAGTCCCGACGGCAAGGCGCACGTGGAGTTCGGCGAGATCGCCGGCATTCGCAAGCACCGCAGCGGCGTGATGGTGCGCCTGAGATCGGGAGACGAGGTGTACCTGAGGGGCACCAATGACGTGAACTCGGGCAATCGCGGCGTGGTGGTGATCGTGCCGCGCCTCGGCTCGGTGAAGATCGGGTGGGACGACTTCGACGAGGTCACGTTCAGCCGCGCGCCCAACTCGGGACGGAGCTACGCCGAGTACGCCAAGGGAAAGCCGCTGGTGGGAACGGTGGTCACCCGGGACGGACGGCTGGACGGCCAGATCGTCTTCGACCTCGACGAGTCCCGTGACTTCGAGCTGCTCCACGGGACGAACGGCGTCACCGAATACCTCATCCCCTTCCGGGAGATCGCCAGCATCCGTCCGGAGGGCAGCCGCCGCTCCGTCGTGCAGCTCAGGATGGGCCTGAACATCGAGCTCGAGGAAAGCCAGGACGTCACGCGCGACAACGACGGGCTGCTGGTGTTCGCGGGTGGCCAGAAGCCGTCGTACGTCGAGTGGCGGGACGTCACCGAGGTCCGCTTCCGCTAGCCCGGTTCGCTGCACCGGAGTCACCATTCGCGGCATTTTGCCGCCTTCTGGCGCTCGAAGTGGGGCATGATCGCCCGACCATGACCCGCACCACGCGGCGAGCTCTGCTGACCGCCGTCTGCTGGCCTCTGTTCGGAGCCTTCTCCGGGCTCCAGATCCAGATCAGCATGCTCAGCCACCACCATTCGTGGCTGGCGGTGATCTCCTACCAGGTGCTGGTGTGGAGCCTGTGGATTCCGATCACCCTCGCGATCGGGGCGCTGCTGCGGCGCGTGCCGTTGCGCCGGTTGTCGCCGGCGGGCCTGATGCTCCATGCCGCGGCGGCATTCGCGTTCGGCATCGCGCACGTCGCCGCCTGGATCGCCGCCGAGCTGGTCCTCGTGCCCTACGACTTCATGAACCCGACGTCGTTCCTGCCACGGTTCTATCGCGTCGCCTTCTTCCAGGTGCCGATCGAGATGGTGCTCTACAGCCTGGTGGTGCTCGCGTACTCCGTCGACGAGACCTCGGAGCGGGCGCGCGAGAACGAGCGCAAGGCCGCGCAGCTCGAGACCTCGCTCGCCCAGGCTCGGCTCCATGCGCTCGAGCTCCAGACCCAGCCGCACTTCCTCTTCAACACGCTGAACGGGATCGCTGCGCTCGTCCGGGCGGGTCAGCCCAAAGAGGCGCTCACGATGATCGGCGGTCTGTCGGACCTGCTCCGCTATGCGCTGGACCGCGCGGGAGGGGGAACGGTGCCGCTCGCGGAAGAGGTGAAGACGGTCGAGCGCTACCTCGAGATCCAGAGTCTTCGGTTCGGAAACCGCCTCTCGTTCGAGGTTCGGGTCGACCCCGACGCGGCCCGCGCCGCGGTCCCGGCGCTGCTGCTCCAGCCACTGGTCGAGAACGCGGTGCGCCACGGCCTCTCGCGCAGCGATGCCCCGGGCCGCATCGCGCTCACGGCCGAGCGCCGGGGCGAGCAGGTGGCCATCGAGATCTTCAATACCGGACGGCTCGATGGCGCGCGCAAGAACGGCATCGGGCTCTCCAACACGATGGCGCGGCTGTCCCAGCTCCATGGCGACCGAGCTCGATTCGAGCTGGCCGAGCACGACTCTGGCGTGATGGCGCGGGTCATGCTGCCGTGGAGCGAGGCGCGATGAGCGATCCGGTGCGGGTGCTGATCGTCGACGACGAGCCGCTCGCTCGTCAGGCCATCCGGATGATGCTCGCCGGCGACCCCGGCGTCGAGGTGGTGGGGGAGTGCAGCGGGGTCGAAGGCGTGGCCACCGTCGAGCGGACCCGGCCCGAGCTGATCTTTCTCGACGTCCAGATGCCCGAGGTCGACGGCTTCGACCTGATCGAGGCGCTGGGTGTCGAGCAAGCGCCCACCGTGGTCTTCGTCACCGCCTATTCGGAGCATGCGCTGCGCGCGTTCGAGGTCCACGCCGTCGACTACCTGCTGAAGCCGGTCCATGACGAGCGCTTCGCCCACGCGCTGGCGCGGGCCAAGGAACAGGTGCGGAGCCGCCGCCAGGGGGTGCC
The DNA here is from genome assembly GCA_035712145.1 of Candidatus Eisenbacteria bacterium. Lineage (NCBI taxonomy): Bacteria > Candidatus Eiseniibacteriota > Candidatus Eiseniibacteriota bacterium. Next base: position 22,461 of record DASTBI010000208.1, read on the forward strand.
AGCGGAAACCGGAGTCGGTTCGCTCCTGCGCGAGCGCTCTCGGCAGACGTCCCGGATACTCGTCCGAGATCGGGACCGGACGCGAATCATCGACGTCGACACCATCGACTGGATCGAGGCCGCCGACTACTACGCCATGATCCACGCGGGCGGGGAGTCGCACCTGCTGCGCGAGACCATGAACCAGCTGGCGGAGCGGCTCGATCCGGCGCGCTTCTTCCGGGTGCATCGCTCGGCCATCGTTCACGTCGATCGGGTGCGCGAGATCCGCCCCCTGGTGCGCGGCGACCGCCTGCTGTTGCTGGCCGACGGGACGCGCGTGCGTCTCTCGCGGAGCCGCCGCGAGGCATTCGAGCGCCTGCTGGGAGCTTCACCGCGCCGTTCGGTTTGACCCCCGGACGCTCGGCGCCGGCATTGCCGCGCTGGGAACCCACCGAGCCGATTCACTGCGTGGCGGGGCGGTTCGGCTGCATGACTCGGTTTGGCCCATCCATGCGCTGCCAGAATGCGGCGTGCGGCGTCGAGCGCGACGCCTGGCATCTCTCCGAGGAGGGTCCCATGAAGATGTTCGTCTGCACCGTTCTCGCCGGCCTGGTCGTGGCTCCTGCCGCGGCCTGCGCCAAGCCGTATACCCGCAACGTGGCCATCGTGGTCTACGAGAACGCCGAGCCGCTCGACTGGACCGGCCCGTACGAGGTGTACAACGACGCGGCCGAGTTCGGGCGCGTGAACGGCGAGCGGGCCTTCAACGTCTACATCGTCTCCAAGACCAAGGATCCGGTGAACGCGCAGGGCCTTCACGTGGTGCCGAGCTACTCCATCCAGGACGCCCCCAAGCCCGACATCGTGCTATTCCCCGGTGGGCCGTCGAGCAAGATCACCGACGACGAGGCGTTCTTCGCATGGGCCAGGAAGGCATCGCTCGAGGCGGACATCGCCCAGTCGGTGTGCACCGGCGCCTTCGTGCTGGGCAAGGCCGGCCTCCTCGACGGGCTCGAAGTCACGACCTTCCATGGCGCGATCGACGGCCTGCAGAAGCGTTACCCCAAGGCGTCCGTGAAGCGCGGGCGGCGGTTCGTGGACAACGGCAAGGTCGTGACCACGGCCGGCATTTCCGCCGGCATCGATGGCTCGCTGCACATCGTGGCCCGCCTGCTCGGCCGGCGAGTGGCGGACGACGTGGCAACCTACATGGAGTACTCGTGGTCGCCGGAGGCATCCCTGGCGCAGGGGTATTCCTACCTCAATCCCAGCACGGATGAGCGCGGCCGCCGGATGCAGATGGGCGACATCCACTACAGCGGCAAGAATTACGTCGAGGCGGAGAAGACCTACCGGGCCATGGTGGCTGAGAACGGCAAGGACCCCGAGGCATGGCGGAGCCTGGCGCTCACTCTGCGTGCTCAGGAGAAGCACGCACCGGCCGCCGATGCGTTCGCCCGCCAGGCGGAGATCGCCAAGGACGAGATGTCGGGCTACACGTGGTACACGGCGGCGGTCGAGTACGCCAAGGCCGGCCGCAAGGAAGACGCCGTCCGCTCGCTGGAGAAGGCCGCCGCGGTCCCCGGACATTTCAACCCGGACGCCATCCAGTCGGAGCCCGCTCTGGCAGCGGTCGCGTCGGATCCGCGAGTGCGCCAGCTGATGGCCAAGAAGTAGCGTGGCATTTTGTCGACCCGCGCACATCGGACGGTGACACTGCCCGGTGTGCGCGGTGCACATCGTCACCATTGCGCGATGGACGGTGACACCGGAACGTGTCACCGACAAAAAAATGGTGCAATCCGCGACAATGATGCTTGACGAGTGTTGCGCGTGTGCTACGGTGTCGAAGGCCTGACATGCGTCGACACCGAGGAGACTAGGCATTGCACATGTGCCTCGCCCAGACGCTGGACCTCGCTCCAGGTAGATCGATCGCCGCCGCATTCGTCCTCGCTCCATCCTCTTCGCGGGCGGTGCTTCCCTTCCGGTCCTCACGTCAGGTGTTCCTGACGGAATGTCGAGCCGAAAACGCTCATGCGGACTATCCGCAGGGAGGAACAAATGGCAGCTAGGAAGAGGGCGGCACGGAAGGTGAGGAGAGTAAAGCGCAAAGCGACCCGTAAGGTGCGGCGCAAGGTTCGCCGTACCGGCCGGAAGGTTCGCCGAGTCGCTCGTAAGACTCGCCGCGTCCGGCGTAAGGTCGGGCGCAAGGTCCGCCGCAAGGTCCGCCGTGCTCGCCGCAAGGTGGGCCGCGCTGTCCGCAAGGTGAAGCGCAAGGTTCGCCGCGTCCGGCGCCGTGTCCGCAGACGGGTGGTCAAGAAGATGATGGAGTCGGGCGGAGAGATGCCGCAGATGTAGGACCTTAGGGTCCTCGGGTATCTCCAGCGGGCGGGCGCCTAGCCCGCCCGCTGCCCATGAGCGCTCGATGAGCTGCGATGACATCCTCTGAAACGCCCTACGCACGACTGACCCGCCGGGCCAGCGAGCTGGTCCTCGATGCCCTGGGCCTGATCGTGCTCGCCATCCTGTTGCGCGCGATCGTCATGCTCGTGATGGACACCTTCAACGCCTACCTCCATTACGAACCCGGCGTGTTGAAGGAGATTGGCCTCCGGGTCCTCACCGTCTTCGTGTTCGTCGAGATCTTCAACCTCTTCCGCGACTACCGGCGAAACGAGCGGCTCTCCGTGCTGAACATCCTGACTCTCACCATCACGATCGTGGTCCGGGAGATCTGGATCATGCTGTTCGAGGGGACCGCCCCGTGGCAGGAGCAGATGGGGGTGGCCGCCGTGCTGCTGGTGGTGGGTGCTCTGTGGGTGGCCGTGCGCCGGAACGAGATGGGAGAACGCGCGGGACGCCGGGGCACGGCCGAGTGAACGAATGATGAAACGGAGCGCGAGTCTCATCGCCGCGCTCTTGATCGCCGGTTGCGGCTCCAGGTCCGCCGCGCCGCCCGAGCCTTGGCAGGCCGTCACGGTGCCGACCGACGCCATCTTCGACGGCATCTTCTTCGCCGATTCCCTGAACGGCTGGGTGGCTGGCGGCAACTATCAGATCGAGGGCGGCATCGTTGGCCGCACGCGGGACGGCGGGCGGTCATGGCACTTCACCACCGGCGTCGTTGCCGGTGCAGGCACTGGCTTCGCGCTCGGCGCGATCCAGTTCCGCGACACGCTGAACGGCCTGGCGGTCGGGTCCGGAGGCAGGATCCTGGTGACCGCAGACGGTGGGGCGAGCTGGAATGAAGCCCGTGGGTCGCGCGGCGCGATGCTGTCCGACGTCCGCTTTCTCGACTCCCGGAACGCCTGGGCGGTGGGGCCATCGACGTTGCTTCGCACCCAGGACGGCGGCGAAACGTGGGCCCCGGTCATGGCCGACGACGACTATTTCTCCGGCAATGCCGTGCAGTTCCTCGACGACTGGCATGGGTGGGTGGTGTCGCACGGCGGCGCGCTGCGGTCCACGAGCGACGGCGGCCGCACCTGGACCCAGGTCCCGCTGCCACTGGCGAAGGACGAGCGCCCGACGTTGTGGGACATCACGTTCACGGATGCGGCACAGGGGTGGATCGTGGGCGAGCAAGGCGTGATCTTCCACACCGAGGACGGCGGATCGACCTGGACACGGCAGACCCACGGTGTCCCGATCGAGCGGGTGATTCCAAAGGGAGAGCCGCGCCGGCCTCGCGAGGTCGTCCCCGAGCTCGAAACGCCGCCGGACCGGCTGACGCTGACTTCGGTGCGGTTCCTGGATCGCCAGCGGGGCTACGCCGTGGGCTACTACAACGACGTCGCCGAGTCGGTGGTCATCGGCACCCGCGACGGCGGTGCAACCTGGCAGGTGCAGCGCGTCCAGCCGGGGGAATACCTGCGTTCGATCTTCGTGCTCGATCCCGCGCACGCCTGGGCGGCGGGGGATCGCGCGCGCATGGCACCCCAGGTCGTCCTCCGGTATACCGGCGCCGACCTGTAGCGGTCAGCGCGTCCCGGACGTGTCGGTCTCGGCCTCGATCGTGGCGAGCAGGGTGTCGAATGCCGGTCCGGTCACCTCGATCGGCCCGCGGTCGGTCGCCAGCACGAGGAAGCGCCGCCCGGCTTCGGTATAGGCGAACCGAGCCGGATCCATGTGGCTGATGCGATTCCACGTGTGCACCTCGGTCCACAGGCGCCCATTCACCGGGCGCTCGTCGCGGCGGGCGATCTCCCTGCGACCCGACTGGGAGAAGGTGCCGAACACGAAGGCCACCTTTTCGTCGGAGGACTGCTCTCGAGTCGTGTCTTCGGGCGCCGGCTGAACCACATCGGTGAGCGAGACCTGCGACTCGCCGTTGCGGAAGAGATGCTGCCGGCCGTGCTCGATGACCTCCCAGCCTCCAGGCGGCACCACGCGCACCCGATGCGCGCCGATCTGAAAGTCCCGCGCCACCGGCTCCTCCCGGGGCGCGCACGCGCTCAGCGTGAGGGCCAGGCCGAGCGCCGCGATGGCCTCAGCGCGGCGATGCACCAGCCGGTTCCGGGAAAGCGACCGAGTCGAGCACGCGGTGGAAGGTCGCCAGGTTCTCCGGCGTGCCCTGGTAGATCGCGTTGAACGCGTAGCCGTCGACCACCCAGAAGATCTGGTGATAGAGCAGCGGCCGCTCGTCGGTGATCAGCGTGTCGTCGGCCGCGAAGGCCGGATGGCCCGCGATCACCGTGTCCCGCTGATAGCCGAGCCGCCAGCGCTCCGGCTCGCGCATGCGCTCCGGATGGAGCCGGATGCGCGGCAGGATCTCTTCGAGCGTCATCTCGTAGCTCGACGCCACGCGCAGCGCGCTCTCGAGGTCCGCCAGCACGAACCCTGGCTGGCCGGCGAAGTGGTCCGCCGAAACACGATCGAGGGCGTCGTTGATGGACGCCGCCACCATGGCCTCCCGGTGGGAGAGCGGGTCATCGGTGCGCGCGCGAAGCTTCGACACTTCGCGCAGGAATTCGCGCTCGCCGAGCGAGTCGCGGCGCCCGATCAGCCGCGCGATCGCCTGCTTGGGATTGCGCTCGGCGAACGAGCTGTAGCCCGCGAGGCTGATGCACTGGCCGCCGCCATGGCTCAGGATGAACCGAACGCCGAGCGTGCCTCCGCCGTTGTCGCCCTGGCGATACCAACGCTTGGGCGGCGGAGCGAACGAGATGGGCTGCGGGCACCAGGAGAAAGTCTCGACCGGCAGGAGCGGCTCCTTCTGGGAGACGCCGCCGCACCCGAGGACGGCGAAGGTGAGAGCGAGCCAGGTGAAGCTGGAATGGACGAGCTTGGGCATGACCTGTTGTCGGTCGATTCGACCTGGAACCCAAGGCTCTTGACGAAGGCGTTGCCGTCAGGGCCAGTCTTGCTTAGCGTGACGCCACATGATCCTGGTGGTGGGAGCGACCGGCCTTCTCGGTGGAGAGATCTGCCGCCAGCTGCGGTCGCGAGGCCATGCGGTCCGCGGGCTGGTGCGCGAGGGCTCACCGGGGGAGCGGGAACTGCGGACGCTCGGCATCGAGATCGCACATGGCGATCTCAGGGACGCGGCTTCGCTGCGCTCGGCCTGTGCCGGAGTCGCCTCCGCGGTGACGACGGCCAATGCCATCGTTCCAAGACGCTCCGGAGACTCGCTCGTCCGAGTCGACCGGGACGGCACGCTGGCTCTGGTCGAGGCGGCTCGGGAAGCCGGCGTTCAGCACTTCGTCTACACCTCGGTCGGCCCGAGCCTCTCCTCGCGCGCTCCGTTCGTCGCATTCAAGCGGCAAGTGGAAAACGCGGTGCGTGGCTCCGGCATGGCGTGGACCATCCTGCAACCCAGCGCCTTCATGCAGATCCATCTCGGGCCCGCCGTGGGCTGGGATCTCGCCGCCGCGAAGGCCCAGATCTTCGGCTCGGGAACCGTTCAGCAGACCTACATCGATCTTCGAGACGTGGCGCGCTTCGCCGTGGCTGCGCTCGAGCACGAGGCGCTCAGAGGAACCGACATGGTCCTCGGCGGCCCCGAGGCGATGACGCCCCTGGACGCGTTGCGAGTGTGCGAGCAGGTGACGGGACGGAAGTTCGCGGTGCGTCGGATGCCGGCGGCGGTGATGACGCTGCTCGCGTCCGGGTTGCGGCCGTTCAATCCGAGCTTCTCTTCTCTCCTGATCATCGCTCACGAAGGCGCCACCCGAGGGGACAGGATCGACATGGGCCCGCTTCTCGCGCGCATGCCCGAGCCCGTGCAGCTCCACTCGTTTCGAGACTACGTCGAAGGCGCATGGGCGGAGCTCCAGGGGAGCAGCCGCCCGGCGTGATGCTGCCCTCTGCGGCCCAGCCGCACGGATCGCTTCGATCGTGCCGCGGAGCAGCACTCGCGCTTCTCACGCTGCTCTTCGCCACCGGCGCCGAAGCGGGCGCATGGACCGTTGGCGCCTCGGCGTTCGTCTTCGCTCCACCGGATGACGACGTGTTCCTCTCTCCGATCCTCGAGGCGGATCGCGGCGCCCTGCATCTCGAAGCCAGATACAACTACGAAGATCTCGACACGGGCTCGATCTTCGTCGGAAGGACGTTCCAGCTCGGCGGCGACGAGTCGGCGACGGTCGTGCCCGTCATCGGGCTGGTCCTGGGCGGAACGGACGCCATCGCTCCGGGCCTGAAGCTGGACCTCGCCTGGCGCGGGCTCGCCTTCTCCACCGAGTCCGAGGTCATCGTGGACCTCGAGGATTCGGAAGCGAGCTTCGTCTACACATGGGTCGAAGGGACCTTCGGCGTGACCGAGGGATGGAGGCTGGGTTTCGTCGCCCAGCGCGCCAAGACGTACGAGACCGGGCTCGACATCCAGCGCGGACCTATGATCGAGCTGTCGCGCGCCAAGGGATGGCTCGGCTTCTACTGGTTCAACCTCGACCGTCCCGAAGACGAGACCTTCGCGTTCGCGGCCGGCTACGAGTTCTAATTGCCGGCCACGATGAGCGTGAACCCGATGCGGGTCATGAGACCGGACCAGTCGAGATCTCTCCCCGAATCCTGGCCGTTCACCTGCATGTCGCCCTGAGCCCAGCGGTAGCCGAGCGCCGCGTCGAGCATCCAGGCGGGAGAGAGCGCCAGCTCGTATTCGCCGCGCGCGTGGTAGCCGGTCGTGCTGCCGCCGAGATCGACGGAGCCGGTCGCGGTGCTCGTGTACCAGCTGAGGGTGGCGTTCGCATCACCGCCGAACTGATAGAGACCCACACCTCCACCCACCCCGAAGCGTTGCTTGGTCATCGATGGGAAGAAATAGGTGGCGCCGAGGATGATCACGTTGGCATCCGGCTCGAGATGGAACGCGCCGAGGTTGTTTCCGAAGCCGGTCTTGTCGGCCAGGCGCTCGAACTCGATGTAGCCGCGCCAATTCGGTGTGACGTCGGCGTGGGCCGCGAAGCCATAGCTCCAGGCGCCGGTCAGATTGTCGATCTCGGCTCGGTCAGCCGTCTCGGACAAGGCTTCCTCGATCGACTTGATGGCGTCGTTGATCTGACCCATCTGATAGCCCTGGAACCCCGTGAAGCCGGAGAGGCCGAAACGGGCCCCGGCGAGGGCGCTCGAGGTCATGACGAAGAGTGCGAGGATGGCGGCGAGGAGCGATGAGAGGCGGCGCATTCGGATCTCCCGATGAGGGGCGACAAGACGTGTGGAATCGAAAGGCGGCAGGGATTCTAGTCCACGTCCGCTCACTCGGAAATGGCCGGATTTGGCGTCCAAGGCTCGAGCAGGCAGACTGTTCGGCGATGCTCGAGGCCTTGAAGTCCCTGCTCTCGGGCCGCGCGGAGAGCGCCGGTCCCCCGCAAGATCCATCTCGACGGCTCCAGGTCGCCGCCTGCGCGCTGCTCCTCGAGCTGGCGCACGCAGACCAGGAGTTCACCGCCGAGGAACGGAGTCACATCGAGGAAGTGGCGATCCGCCACTTCGACATCGAGGTCGAGACCGCCCGCACGCTGATGGCAGAGGCCGACGCGGCGCGCCGCGAAGCCGTCGACCTCCACCAATTCACGAGCGTCGTCGTCCAGCACTACGACGAAGGACAGCGCATGGTGCTGGCCGAGCTGATGTGGCGCGTGATTCACGCCGACGGCCGGCTCGCCGAGCAGGAGAGCCAGCTTGCTCGCAAGCTGGCCAACCTGCTCGACCTCAAGCCCGGATACCTCGCCGAAGCGCGGCGCCGCGTGGAGCGCGCCGGCTCCTGAGCGCCGGGTCGGCGTCTTACGGCACCACCGTGAACGGCGCCTCCGCGCGCGTGGAGTCCCACTCCATGGCCAGCACGCCGCCGCTCCCGGCCGGCGTGACCGAGATGGTGAATCGCTCGACTGGCGATGACGTCGCGCTCACCTTCATCGGAATCCTGTGGACGTCGCGCTCGGGCTTGTGCGCGGTGCCGGTCTGGCCGGTCTCGCTGTTGATGATCAGCGTCCACTCGTTGGGCCCCGGGATCGTGAACAGCGAATACATCCCGGCCGGAAGAGTCACGCTGCCGAACTGCAGACTCTTGTCGGTGCGGAACTGCGTGGCCGCATTCGCGCCGGTGCGCCACACCTTCCCGTAGGGCACCAGCTCACCGAAGATGTTGCGCCCACGCTTGGACGGGCGGCTGTAGTCGACCCACAAGGAGGCGCCGCCCACCGTGGCCACGGTGCTGTCGCGGGTGGAGAGCTGGCCCACCGGTCCGCTGGCCTTCTCGCGCGCCGCCCAGGCGCTGGCCATCGCCGGCACGTCGGCCTTCTGGATGCGAGTCACGCCGTACCCCTGCGTGCCACTGATGAACCGCACGCCCTGGATCCGGCCCTGGGCATCGACGCGCGCGTGGTAACGGTCGTTCATCGTCTCCACGATCATCGAGTCCTTGCCGAGCCGCCGCACCGAGAGCGAGGTCATGCTCGTGGAGCCGAGTTGATAGAGCGGCACCCGCAGGCTGTCTCCCTTCTGGGCGGCCAGCTTCATGGTGGCGCCGTCGTAGAGTCCCCAGGGCACCGCATTGCTGGCGATCATCGTGCCCTTCGGCACCCCAACGCGTACCGTGCGTGTGGTCGTGTCCTGGCGGATGACGGTGATCACCGAATCGCCCACGAGATTGGCGTCCATCTGCTGGAATGGCGCAGCACCCGCGGCCGATCCCGGCACGGTCACCGTCAGCGAAGCCTTGGTGGTCTCACCCGAAGGCCCGAGATCGTAGATGAATCGGCGATGAAGAACGCGAGGCACGCGGCCGACCTGCTCGACCTCGATGCGCTTGGCCGTGCGCGTGTAGCGCTCGACGCTGGTCGTATCGGTGCCGAGGCGGACCACGAAGCTTCCGGATTGCTGGGCGAAGGCTGGTGCGGCCAGGAGGAGCAGGGCGAGCGGAGTCAAGGACGTACGGATCGACATCGTCGAGGGCCTCACAATGGGATGACGAGTGCGGATGGGAAAAGCGCCGGACAGGATACACCGATCCTCCGGGGGGATCACGGCGATTACCGTTCCCTGGCTCGCCCCCCCAGACTGAGAGCGGAAGGGAGGATCCCATGCACGTGGTCTTTGGGGCCGGTCAGGTCGGCACCGCGTTGGCGCGCACGCTGTTGGCGCGCGGCCATCGCGTGCGGCTGGCTCATCGATCGGGCAGCGCGCCGGATGGAACGGAATCGCTGAAGGGGGACGTCACCGACGGGGGTTTCACCGCGAAGGCCGCCGAAGGGGCGGCTGCGATCTACCACTGCGTCAACCCGCTCTACTTCACATCGGTTTGGGCCCGTGAGCTTCCGCGCATCGCCGACGGCTTGATTGGCGCGGCGGCGCGCTCGGGCGCGCGGCTCGTGGCGATCGACAACCTGTACCTGTATGGCCGACCCAAGGGTCGCGAGCTGGACGAGGAGTCACCGATCGCGCCATCGAGCCGAAAGGGCGAGATCCGTGCGAAGATCGGCGAGCGCTACCTCGATGCGCATCGCAAGGGGAATGCGCACGTCGTGATCGGCCGGGCTTCCGACTTCTACGGGCCTGGCGCCACCATGTCGCATTTCGGCGATCCATTCTGGCCGAAGGCGCTGTCGAAGGGCCTGGCGCAGCTCCTGATCCGCACGGATACGCCGCACACCTATCACTACCTCCCGGATGTTGCGCTTGCGTTGGCCCAGCTCGGCGAGGCTCCGGACGATGTGCTGGGCCGCGCGTGGATGTTGCCGTGCGCGCCCGCCGACACGACGGCCGGCATGGTGCGCAGCATCGGCGCGGTCCTGGGACGTGAGCTGAAGATTCAGCGCATGCCGGGCTGGATGCTCTCGGCGCTCGGCGTATTCGTGCCGCTGCTGCGCGAGCTCGCGGAAATGAGCTATCAGTGGGAAGAGCCGTTCGTCGTGAGCGACCGGCGCTTCCGCGAGCGATTTGGCGCGCAAGCGGTGGCCACGCCGCTGGAAAGTGGGGTGCGCGCGACCGTGGAGTGGGCCATGCAGCATTACTCCGCTCAGGCCCGGTGAGCGCAAACTCTCGAAACCTTTTGCCGAGACCGGAATCTACTTCGTGAAAGCGAGCGCGAGAGGTCGAGAGCCGGTCAAGAAGCTGATCATCGTGCGTCAACCGCACCTCACGTCGCGACAATTCCCCGGTCAATTTTCGGCAAGCGACTTGCCAGGAGCACCAAGGTTCCTGTAAACACCCCCGAGGCGTGTGCCGGTCGCACGCGCGCCTTTCGAGCCGCATGGTCCCTCTTTGGCCGCCGTTTCGAATCCCACCACGGCCGCGGCTGCACCATTCGCAAGGAGCCCCCAATGCGTACTCCCGAACGCAGCTGGCTCATGCTTGCCATTTCCACGCTCGCCGCATTGCATTCTGCCCCCCTGACCGCCGCGCCGATCCTCCCAGGAATCGTCGACGGCCCGGATATGCGCCTGTCCGGCACTCACACGTTCACGTTCAACTCGAGCATTGTGGGAGGAACGATCACCTGGTCGTTGGACCGTGAGACCATCAGCAGCACCGGCACACGGACGCGAACGAACGGCATCGCGTCCAGGACCGGGCTCACAGCGAGCTTTTCACTGACCTCGGTCAGCGGCTCGGAGACCATCTACTACGTCAACGCGGCGGACCAGGGCGTCCAGGATGTCGCCACGGTCCAGGTGTTTCCCGCCAACACGAAGACGTGGTTCACCTATCGCAGCGCGGGCAATCCGGACGTTCGTGTGTACACCGTCATCCCGTCGACGCTGAGCCCCTCGACCCGCATCCTCCTGGCGATGCACGGCAACAGCCGCACGGCGTCCAGCTACGCCGACTACTGGCGCAGCTGGGCCAGCAGCCACAACTACATCGTGCTCTGTCCCTACTACGATGAGGTCAACTGGCCGACCGAGGGCATGTACCACATGGGTAACGTGTTCAGCGGCGAGGACTGCGACGGCGTCCTGAATCCGCAGGAGCGCTGGACCTTCTCGATCGACCTGGCGATCCACCAGCGCGCTCGCGGCGGGTTCGTCATCGCGGATCCCCTGTTCGACATGTGGGGATTCTCGGGGGGCGGCCAGCACGTCCACCGCTTCATGCTGTACGAGCCGAATGCGCCGGTGCGGACGGCCATCGCGGCGGGCTCCGGCTGGTACACCGCCCCCGACCTGGTGATCGATTGTCCATACGGAGTCGATAACGCCCCGCTGTCGTTCACGCACCAGGATCTGATGACGTGGACCAATCGGAACATGATCATCATGGTCGGAACGGCGGACACGGTGCGCGACGAGGACCTGCGCACCACCGCTCGCGCGGACGCACAAGGACTCAATCGCTACGAGCGGGCGGGCTACATGATCAGCAAGGGTCTCGCCACCAACCCGCTGTCCAGATGGCGGCGAATCGACGTCCCCAACGTCGGCCACAGCGCACAACCCATGGCGGTTGCGGCGCAGAGCGTCCTGCAGGGCGCGCCGGTCCAGGCGTCACCTCTTCCACGGCCGGACAGGAGGGGTGCGAGCTTCCGGATTCATCCCAACCCGCTCGCCGGAAATGCCCGGCTGTCCGGCGAGGGATGGAACAGCGAGGAAGTCGAAGTGGAGGTCTACGACATCGCTGGACGCAAGCTCGCGGCGCGAACGGCGATGGTGAGCGCCGGCGCCTGGCGGCTCGATTGGAGCGCGCTGGGCGTCCGGAGTATGAGCGGCCTCTACCTCGTCAGGGCCCGGGACCGCGAGCGGCAGGTGGAGCAGAAGGTGCTGGTCACTCGGTAGTGACCAGGGGCGGGCCGAACATCGCCTCGAATGCCCGCTCCGCGAGTCCGGCGCGGAGCACCGAGCTTCGGAACGAGCGGACGCGGTCGGGCAGCTCCTCGCAGGCGATCTGCGACTCCAAGTGGAGCGCCCGGCCGGCCTCGTTCATCGCGTCGACCCAGTGCCGTGCGCGCTGCGCGCGCATCGCGCGCGGCTCACGGTCGGGCCTGGGTTTCCTGCGCGGGCCCGAGCCGTTGATGGCGCTGTCATCCGCGCCGACGTAAACCTTCATCGGGACGCGCAGGAACGCGCCGGGATCGAAGAGCAGGCCCGGCAGCTTCCGGGTCGACCCAATTCCCCGCGGGAACTTCTCCGCAGGGTTCGGCATGGTGTATCGCCCCGCGTCGACGATGACGGCGAACGCGACGCGCTGGGGATAGGCCATGGCGTAGCGATGCGCGAACTGCGCTCCCGCGGAAAACCCGAACAGGTGGATGCGCACGGCGAGGCTCCCCGTGAACGCGGCGGCCTCCGCGACGATGCGGTGGAGCGCCAGGTCCGCGCGCTTGCCTCTTCCGATTCGTCCGAGTCGCTGGTAGTCGCCAAAAGTCGCTTCGGGGAAGTACGGGACCACGAGCACCGCTCCGTGCATCTCGGCGTACACGGACAACAGCCGGGCATGCACGTCCACGTTGCGCGACGCGCCGTGAATCGAGACGACGAGCCGCGGCTCGGGACTCAGCACGGCAGGCACGTGGAGCAGATAGGAGACGCCCGGGTCGGACCGCAGCACGTGACGGGAGAGGCCAGGTCCTGAGGACGTCTGCGGAGTCATGACCTCGCCTCCTGGAAGTCGGGAACCGGCCGGCCAGGGTCGACCCGGTGACGCAGGAAATCCGCCAGATGCTTCATGTGAGGGAGCGTCCACATTTCGTGCAGCGGCTTCTCGTCCGGGGTCCAGTCGAAGACCCTCCGCTCGGAGCCGATGCCGGCGATCCCCGGCTTGGCATTGACCTCGACGAGATGCGGCACGTGATCAGGATCGAGCACGAAGTCGAAGCCGATCTCCGGCAGTGCGCCGGGGTAACGCGACTCGAAGTGGGCGGCCAGGCCGTGCGCGATCTGCCGCAACCGATTCTCCACCGAGCGGCCATTGCGAGGGCCTACCGTGGACGCAAGCAGCTCCGGGGTCGCATGGATGGTGCCGCCCTGGTAGACGTTCGAGAGCACGCTGCCAGGGGGCGCCAGTCGCGTCTCGAACAGGTCGTGCCAGCCCCGGCCGTCGTGGATCATGACGACCCGGACGTCGAAGACCGCGCCCGCGTGACGCAGGGATTCGATGCCCACCTGCACCACATAGCGTTCCTTGCGGGTCACGGTATCGACGAGTGTCAGGACCGCGTCGAGCGTGATGCACGGGAACGACCTGCGTCCCCTGCTGTCGTAGTACTCGAGCGCGAGCCGCGCGCCGCCGTTCCGGAGCACGAAGATCCGATTGCCCTTGTGTCCCGCGCGGGGCTTGATGAAGACGAGCTTCGACCGCTCCAGGAAGGATTCGATCTGCGCCGGCGAGGTCGTGAACTCCTCGGTGTGCGGATGGAGGGACTCATCCCAGGCGCGAACCGCTTCGTAAGTCCGCAGCTTGTTGGAGACCAGCTCCGAGAACTCGTAGGGGACGTACGCTTCGAGCCCGCGTTCGCGCATCCACCGCTTGAACGGCTGATATCCCATCCCCGCTCGCAGCAGCCGGCGCGTGGCGTACGTCCAGTTCGCGTTCACGCGTGGCACGGACCGATGCCCCGCGACCGGAAGTCCTTCGTGGAGCACGAAACCCGGCGCCTCGCCGTCTGGAGTGACGTCCTTCGGCGAGTACAGGAAGAGCCGGATGCCCTCCGGCTCCAGCAGCTGACTGATGAGATACGCGCGATTGAGCACCGAAGTGCTGAGCTGCTGGCGCGGGTCCGCGGAAGTATCGAGATTGCAGAGCACGCCGATGTGCGTCATTGCGCCTGCCTGCCGCGGTATTCGGTGTGCATCTCCACCGGGCGAAAGCTGTCCTTCAGCTGGCGCAACCCCGGGCGCCTGGCATCCGATCCGTCGTTCACCCGCTCGAACCCGCCGTGCGTCGTGAGAAACCGGTAGCGCTGGAAGTATGCAAGTCCCGGTACGTCGAGATCGCTCTTCGCATCGAGGAGGCACCCGAGGCCTTGCCGAATCTCTCCCCCGAGCCAGTACCCGACCACTCGGCCGCCCAGCAGGAACACCTCGCCGGTCAGATCCGGAGCGGAGAGCACGTCCGCCAGCCCGAGGGCGCGCCTCGAAAGGCCTGCGTCTCCCGAAGTTCCGTGCGTGCTGCGATGCCGCTCCGCCCATCGCTGAAGCAGCGTCCGGCAATCGCTGGCATAACGCTCCGAATAGGGAGCCGTCTCGAGCTCCTGGAGCTGCTGGGTCCTGGCCAGCTGACGGCGCAGGGCCCGGTACTTCCCGCCGCTCAAGTCGGCGTACGCATTCGGCGCATACATGTACTGCTTCCTGCGCTCGCGGATGCTCACCCCCGGGATCTTGGCAGCCTGCGCCGCATCCCTCGCGTCGATCCGCAGGATGCGGGCCGAGCGGTCGCCATTGAATTCGTTCGCGCGCTCGAGGCAGCGCTGCGCCACCTTCACGTCCATCGGCATCGGGGGCAGGTACACGTCGAGGTGGGCGCCCTTTCGGCGCTCGCGCAGGATGAAGCTGCACAGGCATCCGCCATCCTCGGCCACCAGCACGGCTTTCCGTTTCGTGCCCTGATGGGCGAGAACGTACGGAAAGTAATAACCAAAGCCCAACGGCTTCCACTGTTCGAGCGCCTTCTTCCAGCGCGGCAGATCCGCGGCATCCATCTCCCGGAGCACCTCGAGACGGCCGGGGTCCGCGCCGCCGGGGCCACCCTGCGTCAGGCTCTGAAGGACGCCATCTCGCACGCCCACATGGGTCATGACACCTCCTGGCGGCCGCGATACTCGACGTGCATCGCGGCGGGTCGAAGACTGTCCTTGAGTTGCCTGAGCCCCTTGCGGCGGGCATCGGATCCGCCATTGACCAGATCGAAGCCGTCCATCCACTTGGAGAGAAAGCTGTAGTAGAGGAATTGCGATAGTCCTGGGATGTCGTGATCGGTCTTGGCCTCGAACAAGCAGCCCAGTCCCGGGCGCAGCTCGCCTCCGAAAGCGAACCCCACCACCCGTTCGCCGATCAGGATCACCTGGCCCAGGAGATCGGGACTCTGGATCAAGCCGGTCAGAGCGAGCGCGCGCTTCGACATTCCTGCGTCA
Source organism: Candidatus Eisenbacteria bacterium (assembly GCA_035712145.1). Taxonomy (NCBI): domain Bacteria; phylum Candidatus Eiseniibacteriota; species Candidatus Eiseniibacteriota bacterium. The sequence goes on from DASTBI010000208.1 coordinate 37,951, forward strand.
CCTGAAGTCCCGTGTCTGGCGCGGTGGTGTTCCGCCCATTTCTCGAGCAGCTCCTGACATGGGACGGCGAAGCGGGTGTCATAGGGGAGGACCCGAAGACCCTCCAGACGCTGCACCCGAGACACGTGATAGCGCACGGCCCGGTATTTGTTGCCCTGCAAATCGCCGAAGTCTCGTGGCGCGTAGAGGTACTGTGACCTTCGCTTACGGACCTGGAGGCCCGGAATGCCCGCGACGACAGGGGCGTCGCGCGCGTCGATTCGCAGGATGCGCGCCGAGCGGTCGCCATTGAAGTCGTTCGCACGTTCGAGGCACCGACGGGTGACGTTCACGTCCATGGGGATCGGAGGCAGATAGAGATCCAGGTGCCTGCCGCGCTCCTTCTGGCGGAGAATGAAACTGCAAAGGCAGCCGCCATCCTCGGTGATCAGGACGGCGCTCCGTCCTTTGCGGTGATGGATGAGGACGTAGGGGAAATAGCAGCCATACCCCGATGCTTGCCCCTGCTCGAGAGCCTTCTTCCAGCGCGGCAGGTCTTCGAGGCCGAGCATCCGCAGCCCGTCCAGGGTGCCGGGGGCCTTGCGTCCGCCTTTGATGGCCGAGGTCAGGAACTCGATGGCTTGAATCATGGCGACTCCACCGGGTCGGATGAGTGGGCGTAGGAGGACGCCTTACGCGGGTTCGCCTGGGGGGATCTGCGCTGCGCCTGCGCGCGCGCTCGAGTCACCTCGACGATGCGGGCCATCAGCGCGCTGAGTGAGTAGCCGGCCTGGGCTCCGGCGCGAACGAAGGTCCCCTGGCCGGCGAGGATTCCGAGCGTGCGCACTTCGGTCACCCATAGCTCTCCGGCCTCGTCGATGCGAACGTCCACGCGCCCATAGTCCCGGCAGCCACAGGCCCGGAAAGCGGCATGCGCATGGTCGCGAACCCGCGCGGCGATCGATTCCTTGAGCCGGGCCGGACAAGTCTTGCTGCCCTTCGAGTCCAGCTCGACCAGAGGCAGGCACTCGACCGGGTCATTCCCGAGCAGCGCGACCGCGATGTGGCGCCCGCCCACGTAGTGCTCGACGAACGCCTCCTCCACACCGGCATGGCGGAGGTTGCGCACCGCGGCCCGAAGTTCCTTGGTGTCGGATACGATCGTGGACTTCGCATCCAGCTCGTGGCGAGGGACCACGATCGCCGGATAGACGAGGTCGACCGGCTCTTCCCGCGGCCCTTGCGTCGGCAGCAGGTGGAACGTGGGCGTCGGAATCCCGGCTTGGCGCATGAGGACCTTGGACGCCACGCGATCGAACGCCATCGCGTGGCCGAGCGGGGTCGGCCCGCTGTAGGCGACGCCGAACACCTCGAGGATGGCGGGAACGTGCGTCGTGCTGGCGTCGCCCCGGCTGCCATGCGCCAGGTTGAGCACCACGCCCTCCCGCTCGCCGGTGGCGGGATTCACGGGAAAGAACTGGCGCAGCTCGCGCGGCAGGGATTCGTCTCCCTCCATGACCTTGACCTGGTACTTGGCCTCGCGCAGCGCATCGACGATCTTCTGCACCGACCGCAGCGTGTGACGCGAGTGAGTCCCCGGCGCGATACGATTGCGAATCACCGCCACGCGCTGCTTCGCTCCCAGCCAGGCTCGTGCTCGCAGGGTGCTCATCAGGCGCGCGTCCCAGTGCTCGAGCAGCCGGAGGTCGAGGTACTTCGCGATGAACACCACGCCGATGCCCTCGGTGAGCACGATCTCGGGAAATCGCAGCACGAAGCTCCGCACCGCCGGGATCCAGTACACCAGCGCCATCAGCAGGGCGATCGCGATCGTGTTGGCCGCGATCCAGCACGCGCGAATGAAATGGTCCCGATCGGATGTCTTGGCGACGCCCTCTGCCAGGAACCCCAGGGCGATCACGGGGAACGCGACCATCCCGTATGCAATGTCGGCCCGCATCAGAGGGCCCAGCAGGATCGCGACGAGCATCAACGCCGACATCGTGCACAGGATCATGGACAGGTGGGCATACTTGGGAAGATCGATGTGCTGGAGCCACGGCCGCAGGATCTGGATGGCCACGATCGCGAGACCGATCAGCAGGAAGCTGGCGAGGAGGCCGCTCTGGTGGAACGCGACCGAGATGAGAATCGAGCGAAACGCCAGCACCTTGAGCCCCAGCGTGAGGCGGGCCACGGTGACGATGAGCGCGGAGGTCGGGATGAGGAGCAGATAGATGATGTGATCGCGCTGGCTCGAGGGCACGTCGTCCAGGGACAACAATTGGTTGAGGTGGCCCCCGATCCAGGCAAAGCCGTCGAACCCGCCGGGAAGCGCCGAAATCCGTAGCGCAATGGAGAGCAGTGGGAGCATGGCGATGACGATCAGGACCGCCAGCTCCGCGTGCGACAGAATGCGTCGCTCACGGTCGCTTGCTCCCGGACTGGCCTGAGCGCGCGCGGCCACCGGGAGGCTCTTCATTTCGTCCTCGTCCGCTCGATGGCGACGACGGCGGAGAGCCCCGGGAACAATCCCTCGGCCTGATCGAGCCGGATGCGAACCGGGACGACCGGAGACGTCCGAATGCGCTCGGTTCGCGACTGCGGCAGGGTCACGTCGGGAAGCTCGAAGTCGGTCGAGACGCCGATCGATTCCACCCTTCCGTGAAACTCGCGACCGCGGAACGAGTTGATGGTGACTTTGGCCTTGTTGCCCACGGCGACGCCCGCCAGATCGTCCTCGTCCACCCAGGCCTCGACCCAGACCTGCTTGCCGATCCAGAGCGCGATGACCGGCTGCCCCACCACCACCGCGGCGCCCGGCTCGGCCACCCGGCGCACGACATAGCCATCGGCCGGAGCGCGAATCACCGCGGCTTCGAGGTCGGCGCGAGCGAGCGCCAGCTCCGCCTGGGCCGTGGTGACCTCGGCGGCGGCGGCGTGGTGATCGGCGATGGCCGTTCTCTCCATGGCCATCGTGGTCTCCAGCCGCGTCACGGCTTCCTGCATCTCGGCCTGTGAGATCACCTGGTTCCTGGCGAGCGGGACCCGCTGATCGTGACGGATCTTGGCTTCATTTGCCTGGCTCGTTGCCGCGGCAATGCGGGCGTCCGCCGACACCGAACGGGCATTGGCCTCGGTCAGCCGCGACTGCGCCCTGAGCACGCTGGCCTGGAGCTGTCGATCCTCGAAGCGGGCCAGCACCTGTCCGGCTTTGACGTGTTCACCCGCTTCCACCTCGACGCTGGCCACGACGCCTTCGAGCTGGGTGCCGACCTGGGTGATCGATCCCTTGACCGTGGCGTTGTTCGACGTCACGTAGCTCGACGCGTAACTGCCCCAAAGGAAGATCGGAATCAGAAGGGCGGCAATGCCGAGCACGATCAGGACCGCCACCAGGCCGCGCATGGCTCGCCGCGGCCGCGGACGCACGAGGTCCTCGAACGGCGCCAGCATGACGTTGTCCCGCACGACGAGCTCACGCCCCTTCCGCACGGCGATCTCACGCTTGCGCCGGCTGCGCTTTCGCCTCTTTGGCGGCTTGAGTGGAATGGGCTTGATGGGCTCGAGTCCGGTGTCGGGTTTCATGGTTTGACTCCCACGGACGAAGAGGATCCGAAGAGGGCGGTGAAAACGCGCTCGCCGAGCTCGCCGTCGCGCATGAACTCCCGGAACGAGTGCTCGATGCCGGGCACCTCCTGGAGCGTCACGTGAGGGGTGAGTCCGCGCTGCCGCGCGGCCTGGTTCATGGCCTCGACCCACCGGCGCGCGCGCTCGAGCCGCGTCGTTCCTTGTTGCTCGTCGACGGTCGGGTTGCGCCTCAGGCTCTCGCCACCCTCGATGTCGTCCTTGCCGACGAGCACGGTGATGGGGACGCGCAGGAAGCGCGCGGCGTCGAAACGCAGACCGGAGCGCTCCGCGCTGGGCCCCAGGCCGTACGGGTAGGGCTTGCGATCGTCGGGGAACGTGTACCAGCCGGCCGCTCCGATCGCGGCGGCGATGACACGCTCGGGGTGTGCGAGCACGTAGCGATGGGAGAACTGGGCTCCACCCGAGAATCCGAACAGGTAGAACCTCTGGCCATTGGCGCCCGTCGCCGTCGCGACTTCCTTGATGATCGCGTCCAGCGTGACGTCGGCTCGCCGGCCCGCGCGGCCCTTGCTCAGCTGTTGATAATCATCGTCCCGATCACGAGTGAAGTACGGAGCGATGAGGACCGCCTGGTGTTCTTCGGCAAGTGGCGCGAACAGCGTGGCGTGCTCCTCCACGTTCCGCGAGATGCCGTGCACGGTGACGAAGATCGGTCCGCCGGGAGCCGCCCGAGCGGGCACGTACAGGAGGTACTCGTGGCTTTGATCCGCCCGCAGAGTCCGCCGCAGGACCCGTCCGCGCTCCGGTTCGCGCTCCGTGGCGGTGAACTCGGCCGTGGTGGCGGACCGCTGCTGGGCGCACGATGTGGCCAGAGCGAGCGCCAGGGCCAGGGCGCCCCAGGCGACCGTCCGCGTCACCCATGGGCTCCCCCGGCTCGTGAGAGCCGCGCCGTCACCGCGTCGTTCCTGCTGTTCTCGATCCTCAGCCACGTCGTGAAGCCTTGGTCAGGCGCGAGGGGATGGGCCCTTTGAACAAGTGGCCGAAGCACTTCTCGCCCAAACCTCCCGCCATGAGACTCGTGAAGTCGTGCTGTCCGTCCGGAATCACTTCGAGCTTCACCAGCGGTTCCAGTCCGCGGCTCGTCGCGGCTTCGCGCATGGCCTCGACCCAGCGCTGCGCCCGCTCGAGGCGGTTCTTCCCTTGCTGCCGATTGACCCGGGGGGTGTTCCTCACCTTCTCGGTGTTCGTGTCCTTCTCGCCGACCATCACGGTGATCGGGACTCGCAGGAACTCCTCGGGGTCGAAGCGGACTCCCGGCAGCTCTGGACTCCTGCGGATGCCGTAGGGGAAGCGCGCGCGCGGATTCGGGAACGTGTACCAACCCGAGCCCACCACCACGAGGCCGGCCACGCGGTGCGGGTGAGCCAGGGCGTAGCGATGAGCGAACTGGGCGCCGCCCGAGATGCCGAATAGATGGAACGACGACGCCTTGCACCCGGTTCGCAGCGCCACCTCTTCGACGACGGCATCGAGCGCGGCATCGGCGCGTGGACCACGGCCGGAGCGCCCGAGCCTCTGATAGTCCCGTGACTCCACTCCGAACACGGGCACGACCATCACCACGCCGTACCGCTCGCACAGCTCCTGAAAACCCTGCGCCTGGGCCTGGGCGTTCCGGGAGATTCCGTGCACGACGACGAACAGCGGCGCCTCGGCGCCGCCGCTGCCCGGCACGTAGATGAAGTAGGACTGTGCGGATCCATCCTGCCGCACGCAGTGAACGACTTTACGGGTGGGTAGCGCTCCGTTGTGGTTGACGGGCGCGTCCTTGACGGCCGCTTCCTTGATCACGATAGCCTCCAGTTGTCCAGGCTGGGCGCATCAGCCGGTCATCTCCTTTCGGGGCGCCGCCTCGAACGAGGGCTCAGAGACCACCACTCGGAGATCGATGCCCGCATCGTCCGCGTTTGGCGACACCGCGCGGGGTTTGACTCGGTGTTCTCTCGGTGTGTGCGCCCTCATGTACCGCTCGGTCGCAGACAGCAATCCCAGCGCGGTCTGTCCCCGAAGCAGATCTTCACGTGTAAGAACGGGGAGGCCGGTCGACTTCACCGCCTCACGGCTCTGCAAGGGAGAGCTCGACATCACACCGCTTAGCGCGATGAGCGGCAGGCGATTCCTGCGCAGCCAGCTCTCGCCCGCGAGCGCTCCCATGGCATCGCCGCAGGCAAAAATGACGCCGTCGACGTTCGCCGCGAACAAAGAGGATCTGAGCAGGGCCGCCGTTTCGGCCTGGAGCACGCCGTCGGCGATCTCGAGCACGATGGCATCGACGTTCGACAGGGCCAGGTGGCCGACCAGCGTGGTGAAGACTCGCTCGATTTCCCGCGCGGGCTCGAGGTACGTGGAAGCCAGACCGGCGTCGGTGAAGTCGAGCACCGGATCGGCGCACGCGTCTCTCAGGAGCCAGGTGTCGCCGCCCGAGCCGGTGCCCGTGATCTTGGCGTAGCCCGCCCGCAGTCCGGCGAGCGAGAGACCCTTACAAAGGAATGCCGCGGTTTGCGTCTTGCCGGAGTCCATCGACGTGCCGCACACGACGATGGTCCTCGGCCGCGGAGTCGGAATGCGCTCGAGGGTCGGGAGCGCGTAATCCCGCAGGTTGGCGGGCGATCCGCTCTCGCCGCCGACCCAGGCGAGCGGCGTGATGTGCGTGGCTTCCTTGGTGATCTTCCCGTTCCACGACAGCACGCGGGCAGCGACGCCACCTCCCGCGACGAGCTGGCAGGGGCCGAAGCTCCGGGGCACGACCGCTTCGAATTGGTTGGGCGCATACCGGTTCGCGTAGGCGACGACGATCTCGTCCCCCACGAAGAGCTTCTTGCGACGGCCATCGGGGAGCTGCAGCGCGCTGTGGAAACCCAGCGTGTCCACGCGCGCAAGGAACAGATCCCCGGGCGTTGGAGGCGCTGGGTTCTGGATGATCCGCAGCGGCCCACGAACTCGTCGGGTCGTCGAGGCCCAGGACGCGTGCCGCAGACGCGGCGAGTCGGGCGCGATGCCTTCGGGGGCTCCTGTGAAAGTCTGGGATGCGGCCTCGTTCATCATCGACGTCTACCTGTTGTGAGTGCACGTTGGGGAGGACGGGTAAACGTCCCTTTCTGTATCTACACACTAGTCTGGGTGGGCTGCCGGGTTTCATCAGGTAATTACCTTAGAAGAGTGATTTAGACAGTGTTTCCAGCAATCAGATGGTGACTCGCTACAGATCAATGTCGTGACGACAGGGATCACCCCAACGACTTAGGATTTATATAGAGCACGATTGCTCCCTCAGGAGGTCAGTCATGGAAATGAAAAAGGCCGAGCCCTCCATGCACGGGGGGATGGAGCTGGAATCGGAGAAGGCCGAGACCTCCGTCCATCGGGGCGAAATTCGGCTTGGCGCCTATGCGGGGCTTGCGGCGCCCGTTCTCTTCATCGCCCTGCACAATCTCCAGATCATGTTGTCGGGCGGAGGCTTCGATCAGATCCGCCAGCCCATCGGCGAGCTGTCGACACTCGACATGGGCTGGATGCAGAACGCCACCATGATGCTCTGCGGGGCTCTTTATATTCTGTTCGCGAGGGGATTGAGTGGGGCGTTACGCCCCAACCTCGGTCCATGGCTCCATAGCCTGGCGGGACTCGGTGTCGTTCTGATGGGGGTCATCCCCTGGCAGCTCGACAGCACCAGCGGCCAGCCCACCGAGCCGATCGGACACACGATCGCCGCATTCATGACCATCCTGAGCGCTGGAGCAGGGCTCATCGCGATCCGTGGGCCGATGTCCGATGACCATCGCTGGAAACCGCTGGATATGCTCGCTGCCAGCGCCGGGGCGTTGCTGCTGTTGATGTTCGGCGTCTACGGAGGGACGGCGGAGGCGGAAGAGGGACCTCTGCGGCCCTGGGCAGGACTCTTCCAGCGCGCGATGGTCACGTTCTGGTTCATCTGCACGTTCCTGATTGCGTGGCGCATGCGGCGGATCGCGCAGGATCCAGGCGACGCGCGCGGCTAGAACGTCGGATCGCCTGGAACCAGGTGAGTCTCTAGCGAGTCTCCGCCAAGTTCGGAAGCCCGACGACGTCAGACGCGCTGTACGGAATGGCCTTCTCGAACACCGGGCGGCACCACTCTCGATGGCGCGCCGAGAGGCCGCGGACGACGTCGAAGAAAAGATCGCGGATGGCCGTCGTGATGGGACCGGTCGTCCCGTTGCCGATCGGCCGGTGATCCACGCGGGTGATGGGAGTGAGGTGAATCCCCGTGCCGCAGAAGAACGCCTCGTCCGCGAGATAGACCTCGGTGCGATCGACCGATCGCTCGACCACGCGGTAACCCAGCTCGGTCGCGAGCTGAATCAGCGTGGCGCGCGTGATGCCCTCCAGCACGTCGTCGGTGATCGGCGGCGTCACCAGCTCGCCGCGCCGGACGATGAAGACGTTCTCGACCGAGCCTTCGCACACGTGGCCGGCCTCGTTGAGCAGCAGGGTCTCATCGAACCCAGCGAGCACGGCGTCCGTCTTGGCCAGCGCGGAGTTCACGTACGAGCCG
>DASTBI010000209.1 GCA_035712145.1 Candidatus Eisenbacteria bacterium
ACGCTGTTCGCCGACGTCGAGCTGGTCGGTCAGGCCGAGCTCGCCCGGCTGGAGATCATGGGGCTGGACGTCGAGAACGAGGAGAGGAACACAGGCCTGCTGTCGCAGCCCTGCGCGGCCCTGCGTGGAACACGCTGCGGCATCTACGCCCATCGTCCGAAGTGTTGTCGCGTGTTCCAGTGCCATCTCCTACAGAACGCCCAGCGCGGAGCCGTGACGGTCGAGCGAGCCTTGGAGCAGATCGCGGACGCCCGGCAGCAGATCACGCAAGTGAGAGCCATGCTGGGCCGTTTGGGAAATCGCGACGAGGGCCTGCCCATCAAGGAGCGATGCGCGGAGACGCTCGCCGGAGAAGGCGGCAAGACTCCCGCGGCGATCAAAGACCGCGCGGACCTCGAGGCCGCGATGGCCACCCTCGAGCGCACGATCTGGAACAAGTTCCTCGGCAGCGGGAAGCGTCGGGATTAACTCTGGAGGCCGCCGTGAGTGCCTCGCAACGGCGTTTCGCGTTCTTTCTCATCGCCGGCGTGTTGGCCGCGGCGCCCGCATCCGCAAAGCCGAAACACATCCTCATCAGCGACAGCTTGCTCGCCAACTCCCACCAGTGGAACGTCAAGCGAAACGACAAGTGGACAGTCATGAATCGCTGGGCCTTTGGTGAGTATGCCGTCGTGGACAGCAAGACGGGATGGATCACCGGAGGAACGCACACGAACCTCTTCAAGACCAAGACCGAGAGCCATTCCCAGGAGAAGTTCTCCTTCGTCTTGAGCAACAAGACGGATTCCGCCTTCGTGGACGCGGTGCGTCAAGTCGTCACGCAATCCAACCCGGGATTGAAGGTTGGGAAAGGCGTGCACGTCGGTGGCACGGGCCTGACGGAGGAGACCGATCGCTTCATTGGGTCCATAACCATCGGTCGCGATACGACGGAGATCTGGAACCTGTTCATCGGCGACACCGAGGTCTCCGAATGGAGCTACGACCGCGAAGATTTGGCCAGCCATACCTCGGTCCTGATTCAGGGGGAGAGACGCATCGCCCTGGTTCCGGTGTTCTCGAAGAAGCTCGACAAGAAGCCCTCGTTCTTTGCGCCGCTCACGATGGGATTGCGCCCCCCCGCCATGGGCTACGAGTTCATCGAGGATGGACACTCTCTCTGCGCGGTGGAGTACTTCAGCTCGGGCATTTCGGGCTTTTTCAAGAACACGGTCTGGATGGACAAGAGCGCGGAGCCGCGCCTGCGACTCGTGCTCGCCGCCGCGATGACGTCGGTGCTGCAGTTGAAGTGCGAGGTGCAGCAGCGCTACGAGCCGGCTGAGGAGTGAACGAGCCGGTCGCGGTGCTCACCATCCCGCTGCTGCCGCCGGACCCGACCGCCGGCCCACGGTCCAAGCGCCGGGCCCTGAGGGGCCAGGTTCGTCACGGCGTTCGTGAATTGGAGTTGCGGCGGGTATGCTGGCCCCATCGTTTGGCAGATGGTTCCAAACTCTTGGTTCCGCATGGGGGTTGGCCGACCCCCTCACCCAACGAACTTTCTATTCACCCCGGGAAGGGGGTCATCAATGCCTGGCAGAGGAGCTCCTTCGTTTCTCAAGCGTCAGAAGGAACAGCAACGGGTCGCGCGGGCAAATGCGAAGCGGGCGGAAAAGCAGGCCCGCCGTGAGAGAAGGGCGGCGGAAGCGAGGCCCGAAGAAGGGCTCGATGAAGGAGTAAGCGCGGAACCGGCCCAGGATCAAGATGTAGAAGAAGCCGCCGAACCGGAGAAGGACTAGAGCGCAGCGGAGGCTTCAAGACTCGCGCTGGAGCTGCCGTTTGAGCGCCGGGAGCGCCGCGGGCTTGAGTCGTTTTCGACTCGTGACCAGAGACCGCAGCCGGCCGGCACGAGCGCTCGCTTCGAGAGCTTTGCCGGTCGCGAGCTTCGAATGAGGCCAGGGAAGGAGATCGTCCGGAAACTGACGCTGCAGCTCGCGCACGAAGTCGCGGACGTCACGTCGCGTACCACGCTGCTTGGCCTCGACCTCGACCTCCTCGAGGCTAACCCGCAGGCCGTCGAACCCGTAGATGACCCGGTCGACCGCCATCTCACCGATCACCCTCTTCCGGTGCACGACCTCGCGAATCATCCGCCGGGTCTTGCGGACCTGGGAGGATACCAGCCGCGAGGACGCCGAGCTCCACTTGGCCTGGATGAATGCGCGCGGCGTTGGGAGATCCGCACTCACCATGCGTGAGAGCTCGTGAAGCACACGTCCGGCGTTCTTCATGTTGAGCGGCAGTTCGAGCTCTTCGCGCGAGCTGACGCCTCCACTCTCGTGCCCGGATGATTTCAGGGTGATCAACGAACCGCCGTCTTTGATCATGCGCGTGCGGAGTGCGATGCGCTTTGCCGCGAGGCGACCATCGGGTGTGTCGAGATAGGTGTCGTGGATGCTCTCGACGCCCTTCGCGCGCAGCTCGAACGCGCCGAGATGCCGTAACGCGGCGAGTCGGCGGATCACTTGTTCGGGCGAAGCCGACACGACCATGAGCGCGGCTTCGCGCTCGACGGGCGTCTGGCGTCTTCTGGTCCGAGAGCGCGTCGTCATCCCGGCGTCGGCTCCGAGGGATCCCGGACCAGCCCGATGTTGGCGCCACGCCAGAGCTTGCCGTCATCCCTCTGCCTCTTCGTCACCGAATATCGCCACGCCATGAAGAAAAGCTCCAACAGCACCATGGCAATTGCCGCGGCGAATCCGAGAAAGGCGGATTCCCCAGTGGGGCGCTGGCCCAAATTCCAGTACCACAGCGCAACCAGGAGTCCGACCAGCAGGGCATTCAATAGCGCCACGGTCATGCTGAGGCCACCATTGAGCCACGACCTTGCCAGGCGGTTGTCATCACGACCTGGCCTGCCTCGAATGCCTGCCGGTCTCGTGATGCCCTGAAATTTCGAAAGGTTGCGCGGCTGGTAGAGCCACGCGGTTGTCAGATCGCCCAGCACCAGCCGGCGGAGTTGGTCGGCGCGCTCCTTGTAGTCATCGGTGACGTTGTCGCGATTGACCATCCGCAACAGGGTCGCGAGCCCCACCAAAAGAAGCCCTCCCAGTGCGGGCAGACCAATGCGCAGCACGACCTGTGTCGCTGCATCCATCGCCTCCTTCGTAGCGACCGCCGCCATGGCTGCGTCCGTCGTCTCAGGCTTTGCTGCATCGAGCGCGTAGCCGAACAGGGCTGCGAGCCCGGCGATCGTCGCTGTGATCAACGTGATGAGGAACTGTACGCGCCGCTCACCTGATTCTTCATTCCTCCAGAAGCTCTCCGACCAGTTGTCGAGATCGTGAAGCAGCACATCACGCCGGAGGGAGTCGTCCGGGTGCGGAGGTCTCGGCATCCGAAGTTCCTGGGAGTCGGTCCTGGTCATGCGTCCTCCTCGGCGATGGCAGAGGGCAATCTAACGCACCCATCGGCTTTCATCCCACTTCCTGGACCCACTCGGCCCCGGTGTGTAGGGTCGCCGAGATGAGCCCACTCGCCTCCTTGTGTCGCCGCATCGTCGCAGCGCCCGGCTTCCAGAACTTCGTCATGGCGCTGATCCTGGCCAACGCGGTCCTGCTGGGAATCGAGACCTCGCGGGAGCTGATGTCCCGCCACGCGTCGCTGTTCTCCGCCGCGTCGGTCGTGATCCAGGTCCTGTTCATGATCGAGATCACCATACGACTGGCCGCCTACCTTCCACGCGCGCACGTGTTCTTCAGCGACGGATGGAACCTCTTCGATTTCGTGGTGGTCGCGCTCTCCCTGCTTCCCCTGGCGGGCCCGTTCGCCACGATCGCGCGCCTCGCGCGGGTGCTGCGGGTGTCACGGCTCGTCTCTGTGTGGCCCGACCTGCGCCTGATCATCGGGACCATGCTGCGCTCGATCCCCTCCATGGGACACGTCATCGCCCTGCTCTCGCTGCTCCTCTACGTCTATGGCGTCGTGGGATTCCACCTCTTCCATCGCGTCGCGCCGGAGTACTGGGGTTCGCTGCCACTGGCGCTCGAGACCTTGTTCCAGACGCTGACCCTGGAAGGCTGGATCGAGGTCGCCGATCGCAGCCGTCACCCGCTGGGCTGGATCTTCTTCACGAGCTTCATCGTGGTGGCGGTATTCGTGGTCACCAACCTGTTCATTGCCGTGGTGATCAACAACCTCGATCGGGTGCGCAGCGAGGAGCTCCATGCCCAGGACGAAGCGAGCCCGCACCACACCGTGCTGGCGCGGATCGAGTCCCTGAAGGCCGAGCTGAACGAGCTGGAAGCCGCGCTGCGCCGGAAAGGGTGACCCCGGACTCGGAGGCCGAGTCATGGGGGCGACGAGCACGGCGGTGTCGCTGAGGGTGCGCGGCTGCCCCCACGACCACCTATGCGTCGTCTTCCGTGGGCTCCATCGCTTCGCCCGATTCGATGGACCGGCGCAACAGGGTGCGCAGCTTCTCCTCGATCTCTACGGAGAGCCGACTCATCTGCGCGCCATAGCGGCTTTGCTCGGCGCCAAGGATGGACTGCTCTTCGCCCAGCTCCGACTGCCGGCTCCCGAGCTCGCTCTGCCGTCTCGAGCACTCGCGCATCGCCTCGTCGACTCGCTTCTGCTCGCGCTCCAGCTGGGACGTCGACAAGCCGCGACGTTCGCGGGAACGGATCTTGAAGGCGAGGCTCACCTGCTGCGCCGCGAGCTCCGCTTGGCGCGCGCCGAGCCTGCCCTGCTCTCCTCCCAGCGCGCCCTGCCGTCCGCCGAGTGCGCCTTGCCTCCCCCCCAGCTCGCCCATCTTTCGCCCCAGCGCTTCCATGGGCTCCACGATCTTGCTCGCGGCGGAGATGGTCTCGGCGTCGCGCACGATGTAGTCCCGATCGTCCATCCGGAAGTACAGGAACTTCCCACCCCCAAGGCGCAGGGCGCGCGTGATCATCCGCTGGGCCCGCTCGTCCGTGTTGCCGACGGTGTGACGCTTCCCTTCACCTCCCTCGACCAGCGCCCAGAAGAAGTCCCGGTCGTCGGAGTCGCCATTGGAGCTTCCCCCAGCGGAACAATTGAGTATCGCGGCCGTGGCGAGCACTGGTTGGGCGGCCGGTTGGGCGACCGGGTTGACCACCAGTTTGGCGACCAGTTTGGCGACCGGTTTGGTGACCGGTTTGGCGACCGGTTGGGCGACCGGTTTGGCGACCGGTTTGGCGACGGCTTTGGCGACCGGTTGGGCGACCGGTTTGGCGACAGAAGGCTTGGGAGAAGCACCTTCAGTGGAGGTCGGCCGATCCACGCTCGGGGATGCTGGCGCGGGGCTGAACGTGGCCCGGGCGGACGCGAGGAACGAGCTGATGAGGAGCGTCGGGACCACCATTCCCGAGAGGAAGGCCCTGGCGTAGGCCCTGGATTCAGGCGAGCGAAGACTCATGGAATCCCCTCCTACGCTCAATCGTTCGGCTCTGCAGAACCTCGCCTTCCGCGGCTGGCCCCTTCGGAGCTCGACCCTTGAGACGGACGGGAGCTAAGAAAGGTTGGAAGGCGGCAGGCTACCCGGCGTCTTTCACCTGCACGACCTCGTACATGTTCTTCCCGTCCGCCTGGATCGGCTGGTAATAGGTCTCACCGAACTTCACGTAGGTCTGTTCGCCGATCTTCACCTCCTCCCCGCCCTCAGGCAGGTTGGAAACGACCGCGCCGGCGGTCGCGGGCACCACCTTGTACCCATCGGAGACCTTCTCGTAATACCCGCCGCCATAGAAGTAGGTCGTCGTCCCGTTGACGACCAGCTTCTCCGCTTCGGACGGGATGCTCTTCACGGTGGCTCCGACGGGCGCCGCCACCGCCACGTAACCATCCCCATCCTTCAGGTACCACGTGCCCTGATCGTAGTAGTAGTCGCGGCTCTCGGTGACGGTGGTCTGAGTCGTCGTGGTGGTCGTCGTGGAGACAGGCGGCGGAGCCGTCACCGACACGAGGATGGCGGTCGCCGCCATGGCCGCGACAAAGACACCCCATGGGTTGTAGGCCGGTCCGTAGTACATGGGCGCGTACGGGCGGTAGTAGTACGGGTGGTGGCAGTAATAGGCGTGTCCGCCGTAGGCATAGGGCGGGCGTCCGTAGGCGACGTTGCTGTTGCGCACGTAAGTGTTCCGGCTGTTGTCGACGTTGATGTTGATGTTCGTATCGCCGCGTCCGCGATTGTTGTTCCCGCGGTTGTTGTTGCGATTGCCGCCGGAGTTGACGTTGTTCCGATTGCGGTCGTTGGTGCTGACGTTGCTGTTGCGGCCGCCCTGCGTCCCCGATCCGCCTCCGCCCGGCCGGCTGCCACCTTGGTTGGGCAGACTCTGGTTGCCCCCGTTGATCGACGCTCCGGACGATGGACGGGATGTGCTCTGTCGGTTGCTGGCGCTGGGCGAACGGTTGTTGCTGCTCGCGGATGACCGGTTCGCGCTGCCGGAGCTGCGCCCACCTCCTCCGGAGCGCCCACCGCCTCCTCCACCGCGCATGCGCTGGGCGAACGCGTCCCCCGAGATCAGGAGGAGCTGAGCCCCGATCGTGACGACCGCGACCAGGCGAGTGACCTGCTTTCGCGGTCTCACTTCTTCGGCCCTCCGGGACTCCTCTTCTCGTTGCGGGCCACGAGCCGCACCTCCCGCGATCCCGGCGGCGGCGTGAAGCGGAACAGCGTCGTCGGCAGATCGGGATTCATCTTCCAATCCGAGAAAGCGCCCTGGTACTCGGTCACCTGACCCTTCTCGCGGGTGCGGAACAGGTACTTCACCGGCAGCGTCGCGGCATCATTGGCGATCCACAGCTCCATGTCCTGCTCGGTTCCCTTCGCCATGATGTGGAAGCACTCCTGCTCGCCGATCCGCACTAGCTTGCGGAACGTGATCCGCTGGCTCTGAGCGATCAGGTCGTCCACGAACGTGGGATAGAGAAGATCAGCGGCGGGGAAATCGACGCCGTACGCCTCGTGGATGCTCTTGATCATCTCGATGATCGTCGGTGGAGCCGACACCCGCCCATAGTTGTTCTCGCCGTACCAGTAGGAATACGCCTCCTTGCCGTCGTACCAGAACCCGCGATGACCGGCGTCGCCGGTCGTGTTCACCAGCATCTTGTCCGGGCCGGTCAGGAACACCTCGTGCGAGTTGTGGAGCTTCACCATCATGCCGGTCTCGGCGTCCCATTCATCGTGCGACACGTCGAGCTGGAAGCTGCATGAGTGCAGAGCGCCGATGTTGTCGGCCATCCGGGTAAGGACGGTCAGCGCCTTGGGATCATCGGTCTTGGTCTGGGGTCGAGCGGGCGCGGCTGCGCCTAGGATCAGCACTGCGGAAAGGATGATGGTTCGCATGGGCCTTCACGGTTGACGGGAGAGAACCGCTATCTCGACGAGATCGAGATGAAGGGCCTACCACCATCCCTGGCTTCGAGCACGCTAACGCGAAGCCTCAGCACACACAAGCACGGCCTTCGAGTCGCGAACGAATCCGCGTCCAGATCTCAGAGGGCAGACCGCTGCGGACGCTCTAGTACACCGCGTTCAATCCGACGCGCAGGCCCACGCCATTCGCGTCCACCGTCTCGCTCCAGGTCACGCCATTCGCGTCGACGACGTCCCGCTTGAGCATGGCGCCGTTGTAGAACACCTCGCTGTCCAGGCGAACACCCTGCGAGAGCCTCAGTCCCACCCCGCCGAAGCTCTGCCATGCGTAGTTCTCGTAGGTCGCATGGGCCTCTTCTTCGGTGCGGTAGTCGTGGCCGTTGAGGATGAGCCATTCGTAACCGCCCGCGACGCCGAGATAGGGCACCAGAAAGAACTTGTTCGTGAGCTTGACCTGGAGGAAGAGCATCGCGGGAATGAGCTGCGCGTCCACCCTGGCGAGCTCGATGGATGGCTCGAATCCCGGCAGTGCTCCGGGGACCGGTTCCAGCAGACTCTTCACCTTGAACGTCCAGTCTCCCATGACGCCGAGCAGCACGTGCTGGCCGAGATCGAGGCCGATGCGCAGCCCTAGAGTTGGTCCGATGCCATTCGTGGCGTTCGGGGAGAACAAGCCGCCGTGGAAGTTGATCTCGCCGGTGCGAGACCTTGGGGTCCAGACATCCGCGTACGAGCTGCTGTAAGTGGCGGTGTCCGCAGGTGATGTCTGCGCCAGGGCGTCCTTCGCCAAGGTTGCGGAGGCCAGGATCAGGGCGAATGCTGCGAGAAGCGATGTGGCTGCCGCCACGAGAGAGGCGAGGAAAGCTGACCGACAACGGGACATTCAAATCTCCTTGAGACGAGAGAGGCTGCGCGAGGGGGACGCCATCGACGCAGGGCGTAGTCTAGGGCCTTCCTGAACGAGCCCGCAACGCACCGGATCTCTCGAGAGGTCGTCAGGCCGCGTCAGCGGCTGCCGAAGTACGGCATGAACCCCGAGGTCTAGGCTTTGGAGAGGGAATCAGCGAGGAGAGCGGTCGCGCTTTCCCTGCTCATAGGTGGCCGATTCGGCCTCCACGCGCCGCCTGCCGTCGGCCCATTGCTGGATGAAGTGAACGGTCAGACTACCCAGGCCGAATGCGGAGAACAGCGCGATCCAGTCGATCATCGGATCCTCGAGGAGATCAAGGGGGGACGTTGAGAGGCTGAGAGGAGCGAGAATCCTATCGAATGAGGCGACTGGAGCAAGGGCTCAATTCGCGCCTGACCGATATTTCACATCACCGCCGGCCCCCGAGCCACGCCATTTCTTGACCTCAGCGCTCCTTCATGGCCGTCTCTCTCGGGAAACGCGCCCGTGCCAGCTCTGCGATGCGCCGCCCCATGGCGGCGCCGACCTCGGTCGAGTTGCGGTAGTGGACGCCGGCGTAGATCCGCGCCTCCGAGACCTCGCGCATGAAGTCCGCCGGCTTCGTCCACGTTCTCGTCGCTCCACCCGCGGTCGGGCTCGTGGTCTCGAGCCGCGGTGAGGAGCCGGCCTCGATCGAGGATTCGAGCACGGTGCCGAGCGCGCTCGACACGATGCAATGAGCGCACGGGTACTCCGGGTGCATGGGCGTCTCGACCAGAGGCTCCCACTGCGGGTCACGCACGTTCGCAGGCGCGTTGCGGATGGCGGTGATCGGGCGCCAGAACTCGTAGTGGTACTTCGCATCGAACACCGCGATCGCCGCGTCGTCCATCGCGACGGCGGCTTCGGCCAGCAGCCGCGAGCTCTCGCGGACGTCGCCGCTGGCGCTCGCCACACTGCGCGCGATTGGCCAATAGACGGACGGCGACGTGGTCTCCCAGAAGCGCGCGACCTCGGTCTGCTCGGGTGTGCGCCGCGAGCTGTTCCTGCCGCCGAGAGCGGCGGACTCCGCGAGGTCGCGCTTCCAGATCTCGCTGTCGAGCTTGGGCGGCGGACCGGGACGGAACTGCTCGCCGCTCTTCATGAGCCAGGGCTTGCGGCGTCCCCAATGTGGCACCAGGGGCAGCGCCGTGGGCACGTACGTCCCGGGGGTGGTGCGCGGACGGTAGGTATTGGGCGCCTCGGCGCCGTCGTTGGCGCGCGCCGCCAGCACCGCCTTTGCAGCCTTCTCACCCGCCGCGATGCCATCGGTCTTCTCCGCTCCATCGGGCAGCTTCGCCAGCGCGGCGCGGTACTCCGCCTCGATCGCTTCCTGCTCGGACGGCAGCGACGCGAGCAACGCGGTGCGGGTGGCCGCGGCCACAGCCGCCTCGATCGATGCCTTCGGCGCCGCGGCGGGAGCCGCGTAGAGCGGCGCATAGCGGCCGCCGATGGACTGCACCGCGTCGAAGACCGAGACCTGGGCAAGCGCCATCGCCCGAACTGCCATGGGGGTGTTCTTCACCTTCGACACGATCATCACGGCGCGCGTGTTGGCGTCGGTGACCGCGTCGGCGAACGCTCCGGGTGCGGGGGCCAGAGACGCGAGCAACAGCCAGGCAAGTCGTGAACGATGGTGGCCTGTGCGCAGGGTCATGGCTTTCTCCTTCATGGCGGCGGGACGAGCTCCTCGAACCGGAGCGCACCTTCGCAGACCGCCGCGCTCGCGCCAAGTTCAATGAATGAACTTGTAGCTCCGTCCGGGAGGACCTAGCGTCCGACCGATGAAAGGCTACGGACAGTTCTGCCCGATCGCGGTGGCCAGCGAGATCGTCGCCGAGCGTTGGACCCCCTTGATCCTGCGCGAGCTGCTCAGCGGGTCGCGTCGATTCGGAGAGATAAGGCAGGGCCTGCCGCTCATCTCGCGGGCGCTGCTGGTCCAAAGACTGCGCTTTCTGGAGGAGTCCGGTCTCATCGCCAGTCAGCCGCGCGCAGAAGGCCGTGGGCGGGAGTATGTCCCCACCCGGGCGGCCGAGGAGTTCGGTCAGGTCCTGGACGGGCTCGGCGCATGGGGACAACGCTGGGCCACCACGCAATTCGATCCCGAGAACCTCGATCTCGGACTACTCATGTGGAACATGCGCCGCCGCGTGGACGTGCGACGATTGCCGCCGCAGCGGGTCGTTGCCCGCTTCGAGTTCCGGGCCTTCCCGGCGCGCTGCCGGCCGCTCCGCACCTGCTGGCTGATCCTCGATCGCCGGGGCTCGGAGGTCTGCTACAGGGATCCGATGCTCGACGTGGACCTGGTGATCACGGCCCACGCGGGATCGCTGGCGCGCATCTGGCTCGGTGCTTTGACCTTCGAAAACGCCGCGCGAGCTGGCGAGCTCCAGCTGGAAGGGCCTCCGCATCTGGTGCGAGCGTTCCCGACCTGGTTCCTGCTCAGCCGTTTCGCCGCTGTCCGCAAAGACGGCAGCGAAGCGAGGGCCACCTGACCGGGGTATGTCCTCGATGCGGATTGCCCGGGGCGACCCGCATTTCGAGCGGGGGTCACCCATCGAGCGAGATGAATCTGACCTCTCCGGGACGTCGGGCCAACTCATCGCGCCGCTTAGGGTTCGTACGCGAGGGCGGCCTGATCCGTGCAACGCGGGGCGCCCGTGCCCTCGTGAGTGGCGACCGATCGCGGGCCGCGGCATCAGAGAGATGACTCCGCCCGTCGGTCCAACCAGGAAGGGACTCCATTGCCCGCTTCCGCCAGCGCTCGTTGGCTCCTGCTCGCCTCGTTCCCGATCGGGATCGCGCTTTCCACCCCGGCGCACGCACTCCTTCGCGAGCGCATCACCACCACGACGCTGACCCTGCCGGCGACGCTCGAGCCTTCCGCGTCGTCGTTCCACCTGTGGAACCAGCACACGCTCGGACCTCGGCTCTACCACGAGCCGCTGCCCGACGGACGCACCATGGTGGGCTGGACCGATGCCGCCATGAACGGCCACGTCAGCATCGTCGGCACGACCGTGCAGACCACGTTCGACTTCCCCGCCGAGCCGGTGCGCGGTCTGGTGGCGCACGCGAACGGCACGTTCGCGGTGCTGCTGTGGAACCGCGGCGGCGCGGGCTACCAGGACGATTTCACGCGGCTGTCCAAGCGCAACGCGAACGGAACCCAGGCGTGGACCGTGACGGTGACGACGACCGAGTACACGCCGAACCCTGCGCAGTTCAACATCGGGGATAGCCGGCTTGCGTACGCCAACGGCGTGTATGGCGCGTACCTCAGCGTTCACTCCTCCTCCGGACACGAAGGCGATCGCTATCAGCGGATCAGCGACACCGGAGCCATCCTGAGCGGCGGCTGGGGATGGGGGCTCTCCCACTCGATGTCGGGCGTGATCGCCGCGCATCCGGAGAACGGCACGCTGCACACGGTCGGCTCCAGCGACTGCTACCCGAGCAAGGCGCTCCTCTTCGACAAGAGCACGACGCTCTTCGCGGCCGACGCCGACTGCGCCGGCAAGGTCTCGGTCCAGCTCGGGCAGATGGCCGCGGCGCGAGGCGCTCTGTGGCTGGTGGCGATGAACGCCATCGATCGGCCGGGATATCCTGCGCGCGGCGTCGGAATCGTGCGGATCCGCCCGGGAGGCGCGCCGAATCTCACCTGGCTCACCAGCACACTCGGCGCCGACGAGCGCGATCCGGTGATCGCGCGGATCGGGACCAGCGTTGGATCGAACCGCTTCCTGGTCGGCTGGCGACTGCTCAGCGACGGCAGCTTCCGAGTGGCCACGGTGGACTCCAATGCCGTCGTGAGGAGCGGGCCGGAGATCGTTTCCCCGGCGGTGAAGTGGGGAGCGCGGGACGACTCCTACCGCGCGCGTCCCGACGGAAGCATCTCCTGGGTGGAAGGGTCCTCCGGATCGACCACGCTTCGGCTGCACCGCTATTCCGAATCGCTGGTCGCGGTGGAGGACGAGACCCTGGGCTCCGGCGCGACCACCTCACTCTCCATGCGGTCGCCCTATCCGAATCCCGTGCGCGGCGGCACCGCGACCCTCCGCTTCGCCCTCGCGCGCCCGGGGCGCGTCACGCTCCGGATCCACGACGCGGCCGGCAGGCTGGTTCGCCAGCTGGTGGACGGCGAGCATGCCGCGGGATCGCACGAGACGCGGTGGGACGGCCGAGGTACGAGCGGCCAGCCGGCGCGGTCCGGCGTCTATTTCGCGACCGTCGAATCGGGCGCCGAGCGCGCAACCACCCGGTTCCTGCTGCTCGATTAGCCTAACCCGCCCTGTTGCCGGGGTTCGGATCGATCGCGACCGTCGCGCTGAGATCCGATGAGCGTGATGCCTCTCGCGCGGTGGCGATCGCGCGCTCGAACGACATCGCCCGTCCGTCTTCCTCGGCGTGGGCGGCGCGCAGAGGGCCGAGCGCCGCGCGTGCGGCTCCGAGGTAGCGCTCGAGCAGCTCGTCCCAGAACCTCATGTGCGGGTCGACCCCGAGACGGGCGTTCTCGGCCTGGACCGCCGCTCCGAGCCGCACTCCCAGCGCGGCCTCTCCCAGCCCGGCGAGGGACATCGCGATCCCCTGGATCTCGAAGCCGGTCTCGAGGCGATCGCCGATCGCCTCGGCGAGATTCAAGCTCTGGCCGTACAGGGCGAGACTCTCCTCACAGCGCCCGGCGATCAACGCGCAGTCGGCCAGGTAGTGCCAGCCGAAGTGCTCGCTTCGACGGTCGGCGCTCGCGCGCGCATAAGCCAGGATCTCGTGCGACATCGCATCGGCGAACTCGAGGTGATGGAGCGCCACCAGCACCTGGGTCAGGGCGACCCTTGCGCGATTGATCATCACCGGATCCCCGATCTCGATCTGCAGCCGCAGGCACTCCTCGAACGATGCCCGCGCCGCCTCGTCCTCGGCGCCCAGGAGCTGGGCCCAGCCGATCCCTTCGAGCGCCAGAGCGATCTCGCGCCGGTCACCGAGCGTTCGCCAGGACTCGAGCGCTTCCTCCATGAGTCGTCGCGCCTCTCGAGCCTCGCCTTGCCAGGTGAGGATCTTCGCCAGCTCACGCGATGCCCTCGCCCGCGACGCCCGGACGGGATCGATCGGCGTCGCCGCGAGCGCTTTGCCCAGATGCTCCCGTCCCTCCATCGCGTGGGATCGGGCCTGCCAGAACCAGCCCAGGCCCCCGGCCAGCTCGAGATAGCGCCCGGGCTGCCGCTCGCGGGCCAGCTCGAGCGCCGCGCGCAGATTGTCGTGCTCCCGCTCGAGCACCTGGCCCCACGATTCCTCGCGGGTGAGACGCTCCGGATAGGCGCGCTCCACCAGACCGGCGAAGAAGGACAGATGCCTCAGGCGAACGGCATCGGTTTCGCCCTCCTCGACCAGGAGCGCGCTCACGAACTGGCGGACGGTCTCGAGCAGCATCGAGCGCGGCTCGCTTCCTGGCGCGCGCTCCACGATGACCAGCGACTTGTCCACCAGTCGCCCGAGCAGCTCCAGGACCTCGAACTCGTCCGAGGCGTCGGCGACGGCGGTGGCCGCGGCAAGCGTCCATCCACCCGCGAACACCGAGAGCGCGCGCAGGAGCCGCTGCTCTTCCGGTCCGAGCTGGTCGTAGCTCCACTGCAGCGTGGCGCGGAGCGTCTGATGCCGGGGCAGCGCGCCGCGTGCGCCACCCGTGAGCAGCCGGAAGCGGTCATCCAGCCGCGACCGAATCTGCTCCAGGGAGAGAATCTTCACGCGCGCCGCCGCCAGCTCGATGGCCAGCGGAATGCCGTCGAGGCGCCGGCAGATCTCCACCAGGGCCTCGACGTTGCCCGTGGCGAGCGAGAAATCCGGCACGGCGAGACGCGCGCGATCGACGAAGAGCCTGACCGCCTCGGAGTCGGCCACGGTGTCCTGCGCGACTCCGGCCGAGGGCAGGCTCATCGAGCGCAAGGCGAATACGCGCTCGCCGTAGGTCGCCAGCGGCTCGCGGCTCGTCGCGAGGATTCGCACACCCGGGCACTGCCGGAGGAGCGCGTCGGCGAGCCGGACGCAGGCCTCGAGCAGGTGCTCGCAGTTGTCGAGCACGATGAGCAGCGAGCGGGCGCCGAGATGCTCGACCAGCGTCGCTTCGAGACTCTTCCCCGCCTGCTCGGCGACGCCGAGCGACTGGGCCACCGCCTCCACGACATGACGACTCTCTCCCAGCGGCGCGAGGTCCGCGAACCACACGCCGTCCTGGAAACGGGCCGCTTGACGCTCGGCGAGCTTGATGGCGAGCCTCGTCTTCCCTCCCCCGCCCACTCCCGTCACGGTGAGCAGGCGGTGCTCCATGAGGAGGCGCGAGCACTCCGCCAGGTCCTGCTCGCGGCCGATGAAGCGCGTGCGCTCGAGCGGAAGATGATGGGTGGCGCCCTCGGACACCCGAGGCGCCGAGGCGCCCGCGACGAGCGATGCCATCGAAACCGCCTCGGCAAACGCGGCCGCCGTCGGATAACGGTCCGCTGGAGCTTTCGCGAGCGCGCGCGCGACCACGGCGGCCAGCTCCACCGGCGTCTCGGGACGAAGGTCGGTGAGTGATGGCGGCGCGGTGCTGAGATGCTGCAGCGCGAGCGACTCGGTGGCTCCGGTGAAAGGTGGAGCGCCGGCCAGCATCTCGAAGGTGACGCAGCCGAGGCTGTAGAGATCGGTCCTGCCATCCACGGCCGCGCCGGCGACGAGCTGCTCCGGCGCCATGTACGACGGTGTGCCGAGGATCGCTCCGTGCGCGGTGCGGCCCATGGCAGCCTCGGATCCGGTGGCGCGCGCGATGCCGAAATCGGCGACCAGCGCCATGCCGTCGGCAAGCAGAATGTTGTCGGGCTTGATGTCCCGGTGTACGAGGCCTTGCCGATGGGCGTATCCCAGGGCGCTGGCGATCTCGCGGGCAAGGCGCACGGCGTCCTCGACCGGCAGACGCTTCTCGCGCTCGATCAAGGCGCGCAAGGTCTCCCCTTGAACGAAGGGCATGACGTAGTAGAGCCGGCCTTCCACGACGCCCGAGTCGTGCAGCGGCAGGATGTGCGGGTGCGTCAGCCGGGCGGCGATGGTGATCTCCCGCCGGAAGCGATCGTCGCCGATCTCCGACGCGACTTCGGGACTCAGGACCTTGATGGCCACACGGCGCCCGTGCTTCAGGTCCTCGGCGAGGTAGACCGTCGCCATTCCGCCGCGTCCGATCTCGTCGAGGACTCGGTAGCGGTCGGCGAGGCCCTGCTTCAGGAGCGCGAGAAGTTCCTGCACATGTCGAGGATGAGCGCGTTCCCTCGGCCGCGCAAGGCAGCACGGTGGGCGCGCGGACACGCCGCTTTGCGAACGGTTCGAAGTCGCGCTAGCGTGGCGTCATGACATTCGACGTTCGTCCCACGAGCGCCGACCGCGTGCGCGTCCGAGTCCAGCGTCTCTCACACGCGGCGGATCTTCCGTTGCCCAGCTATGCGTCACCCGGCGCCGCGGGCCTCGACGTGAGGGCCGCGCTGGGCGAGCCGATCGAGATCGCGTCGAGCGGCATTGCGCGCATTCCCACCGGATTGGTGGTCGAGATCCCGGCCGGCTTCGAGCTGCAGATCCGCCCGCGCTCGGGGATCGCCGCGCGGCATGGCGTCACGCTGGCCAATGCTCCAGCCACGATCGACTCCGACTACCGCGGCGAGATCCTGGTGGCGCTCATCAACCACGGGCCATCGCCGTTCACGGTCGCGCGCGGAGACCGCATCGCGCAGCTGGTGCTGGCGCGGGTGCCCGTGGTCGAGTGGGACGAAGTGAACGAGCTCTCCGAGACCGCCCGGGGCGCGGGCGGCTTCGGTCACACGGGAGTGGCTTGACCCGCTGAACGCAGGGCTGCTGCTACGGGTCACGCCGGTAGCGCCGCAGGGGCGGCGTTCGCCAGGCGACCCACGCGGTCGCCAGCAGGCAGGCGAGCCCTCCGCTCACCACCGAAGCGCGCGCGCCGAAGCCCTGCGCGACGAGCCCCGCCTCGAGCTCCCCGAGCTGCGGACCGCCCATGAAGAACGCCATGTTCACGCCGGTCATCCTTCCCCGCATGGCATCCGGAGTGTTGAGCTGGCGGATGACGTTGCGGATCACCATGCTGACCGTGTCGGTCGCCCCGGTCAGCGCCAGGCAGAGAAACGTGAGCCAGAAGTCCTGAGACCAACCGAACAACACGGTGGCCAATCCGTAGCCGGCGACCGACCAGAGCATGACGGCGCCGCGGCGCTCGATCTTGTCCATCAGCGGCACGAGGGCGAGGCTGGTCAGCATCGCTCCCACCGATGGCGCGGCCGTCAGCAGCCCGTAGCCGCGCGCCCCGACCTTCAGGATGTCCTGGGCGAAGATCGGCAAGAGCGCGGTCGCCGAGGCGAAGAAGGTGGCGAAGAAGTCCAGCAGCATGGTCGAGCGAATGAGCGGCGCGCCGAACACGAAGCGAAGACCCTCGAGCGCCGCGGCCATGCTGATGCGCGGGCTTCTGTCGTGCTCGCGGCGTTCCGGACCGCGCATCATCACCAGCGCGCCGATCACGAACAGGAACGACACGGCGTTGAGCGCATACGCCCATGCCACGCCGAGCGTCGCGATGACCAGACCGCCGGCCGCGGGACCGAGCACCGATGCGGTCTGGAACATGATGGTGTTGAGCGCGATCGCGTTCGGCAGATCCTCGCGCGGGACGAGATTCGGGATCAGCGATTGCCTCGCCGGGCCGTCGAACGAGCCGAAGGCCGCGCTGCAGGCCGCGAGCAGATAGACCGGCCACACGCTGGTCACAGAGGCGTACGTGACTGCCGCGAGCAAGGCCGCGGACAGGGCCATCCCCGCCTGGGTGACGAGCATGAGGCGGCGCCGGTCCATGGCGTCGGCGACCACACCGGCCACCACCGAGAGACCGATGATCGGGAGCACTCGCACGAGCCCCACCATCCCGAGCGCCAGACCCCGGTGCGACTCCGGAACCAGCAGGGACACGTGCCAGAGGATCGCGGCCGACTGCATCATCGAGCCGGCCATCGAGATCAGCTGGCTTCCCCACAGGAGGCGGAAGTCACGATGGCGCAGCGCCACCAGGGCGGAGGCTCTTGGCGCGGCGGTCACGGCCGCAGCCTATCCGCCGGGAACTCGGCCCTTCAAACCCGGCGCATGGCTCCGATCAATTGGTCTTGGCCCAACCGGTCGCGGTCGAGTAATCTCCGCGCCGCTTTTTGACCGGGACGCCAAGCCGCTTTCCTGGGAATCACACTCGACGAGGAATTCATGGAAACGCCCGATCCGCCCGACCAGCCGCCTCCCACCTACATGTCGCCGAAGCTGCGCGAGAAGCTCTACGACCAGCCCGGCCGCCTGGGTCGAGACTCCAGTCACGACCAGCCCCCCTCGTGGATGGGGCCGGTGATCCTCGGCTTGCTGGCCGTGGCCGTGGTGTTGGTCGGCATGGGCATCATGCGGTCGAACGCGGAGAGGAAGCGCCTGGCCGTGATCGCACGCGCGGACTCGCTGCGCAACGCGCGAACCGCCGACAGCCTTGCCGTGATCATGCGCGACTCGCTGCGCGCCGACAGCATCCGCACCGCCGCGCTGCCGAAGCCCACACCCAGACCCTCCGCGGCGCCCGCGTCCGCCCCGAGCGCCGGTGGCGCGACCGCGGCTGCCCCGCCGCCTGCAGAGACCCGGAAGTACGGCCTCATCGTCGGCGAGTTCATCGATGAGGCGCGCGCCAACGAGGTGAAGGATCAGCTGGCGTCCAGCACGTCACTTCCGGGACGCGTCATCTCCGTGGACAACGGCAATGCCTTCCGCGTCATCCTCGGATCGTTCGACGGCCGGGCCGCGGCCGACAGGGCCGCCGGGGACCTCAGCAGCAAGGGCCTCGTCAGCGAGGCGCGCGTCACCGCGCTGCCCAAGTAGCCCGCACGCACGCCGGCAAGGCGATCGCTATTCCACGATCACCTTGCCGGCAATCATGTCCATGCCGCACGCGTAGCGGAACGATCCTTTCTTCTTGGGCGTGAAGGCGATCGTGACCGGCTGGTTGAGCGGCAGCGGCTGATTGATCCCTTCGCTCTTCATCACGAACTCGGTGGCACAGGTCTTCTCGGTCTTGCGCGTGACCACCAGCGTCACCGGCGCCCCCTCGGCCACACGGACCTCGGCAGGCTCGAAGCCTTCCTCGGTCACGGTGATCGCGATCGGCCCGGCCGGCGAAGGCTGAGCCGCGGTGCGGGCCGGTTGCGAGCTTCCGCAGCCGGAGGCAGCCAGCGCGGCCAGGGAGAGGGCGAAGATCCATCGATGCATCACGAGCTCCTTTCGATATCACGGTCGACGGTCTCGAGCCGTCGCCGCACTTGTCCCCATCGCCAGTAAGCGTAGATCACGGGAATGATCTCCAGCGTGAGAAACGTGGAAGTGATCAAGCCACCCACCATCGGCGCGGCCACCCGCTTCATGACATCCGCGCCCGAGCCGTGCGCCCACAGGAGCGGCAACAGCCCAATGAACGTGGTCGCCACCGTCATCAGCTTGGGCCGCAGGCGCTGGACCGCCCCCTCGAGCGTGGCTTCGACCACGTCGTCGAAGCTTCGCAGTCTTCCCTCCCGCTGCCAGCGCCGGAACGCTCCGTCGCAGTAGACCATCATCACGATCCCGGTCTGCGCGGCGAGGCCGACCAGCGCGATCAGGCCCACCCACACCGCGGTCGAGAGCCGGTAGTCGAGCAGAGCCAGCAACCAGATGCTGCCGACCAGCGCGAAGGGCACCGAAGCCAGGACGATCAGCGACTGGGTGAGGTTGCCGAAGTTGAGGAACAACAGCAGCAGGACGAGCGCGAGCGTGAGCGGCACCACCACGCGCATGCGCGACCGCACCTGCTCGAGCAGCTCGTATTGTCCGGTCCAATCGAGGAAATAGCCGGAGGGCAGCCGCAACGCCGCGGTCGCGCGCCGCGCTTCGTCGACATAACCGCCGATGTCGCGCTGCGCCGCGTCCATGTCGACGTAGACGTATCCGGTCAACATGCCGTCCTCGTCACGGATCATCGGCGGGCCGCCCACCACGCGAATCTGGGCCACCTGGCCGAGCGGCACGTGACCGCCTCCGGTCTCGAGCCACCGGCTCCCGGCGTTCCCGCGGCCTGCTTCAGGCTGCGGGACCCGCTCTTCGGCCTCCGGCATGTCGGGGCCTTCCATGCCTCCCATGCCACCGCCACGGTCCTCGGCCGAAGCGGCCGCCATGGGGGGCGGAGCGTTCGACATCGTCGCTCCTCCTGCTCCGGACGCGGCCCGCATCCCGCCGGGCAGCGGGATCAGGAGATGGCGAAGATGCTCCAGGTCCTGGCGCATCTCGCTCGGGTATCGGACGTTGATGCTGAAGCGATTTCGTCCTTCGACCGCCATCTCGATCGGCTGACCACCGACCGCGGCTTCGACCACGTCCTGCACATCTCCCACCGTGAGCCCGTAGCGCGCGAGCGCCAGGCGATCGGGAACGATGTCGAGGTAGAACCCGCCGGTGTTCCGGTCCGAGTACACGCTGCGCGTGCCACGAACGCGTGACACGATGCGCTCGAGATCCATGCCGATGCGCTCGATGGTATCGAGGCTGGCTCCGTGGATCTTGATGCCGATCGGCGTGCGAATGCCGGTCGCCAGCATGTCGACGCGCGTCTTGATCGGCATCGTCCAGGCATTGGTCCAGCCCGGCAGGTGGATCGCCTTGTTGAGCTCCTGGGTCAGCTCTTCCCAGCCCATGCGGCGCCGGTCCGGCCAGAACACCCGCAGCGGCGGCTTGAGCCACTCCGGCGCCCACCCCGAGTACCAGCGCGGCACGTCGATCTGGCGCCACTGATCGGCGGGCTTGAGCTTGACCACGGTC
Source organism: Candidatus Eisenbacteria bacterium (assembly GCA_035712145.1). Classification (NCBI taxonomy): domain Bacteria; phylum Candidatus Eiseniibacteriota; species Candidatus Eiseniibacteriota bacterium. The sequence goes on from DASTBI010000209.1 coordinate 20,193, forward strand.
TCGACCATCGACAGCGGCGCCGGATCGGTCGCGGTCTCGGAGCGGCCGGCCTTGCCGAATACCCGCTCGACTTCCGGGAATCCCCGGATGATTCGGTCCTGCACCTGGAGCTGGCGCTTGACCTCTTCGATCGACACGTTGGGGAAGGTGGTCGGCATGTAGAGCATGTCGCCTTCGTTGAGCGGCGGCATGAACTCGTGGCCGAGCCGCATGGCCATCGGCACCGCCGACAGCACCGCGGCCAGACCGATCGCGATCGTGGTCTTCGGGTTCTTGAGCGCCACCCATGCGAACGGGCGGTACACCCGGATCAACGCGCGCGAAAGCGGGTGCTCGCGCTCGGACCGGATGCGGCCGCGGACGAACCAGGTCATCAAGGCCGGCGCGACGGTGACCGAGACCAGCGCCGCGGCGGCCATGGCGAAGGTCTTGGTGAAGGCCAGCGGCTTGAACAGGCGGCCCGCCTGGCCATTGAGCGCGAAGATGGGCAGGAAGGCCACCGTGATGACGAGCAGCGCGAAGAAGATCGGTGGCCCGACCTCCACCGCCGCCTCGATCACGATCCGGCGACGGTCGGCGCCGGGAGGCGCGGTCTCGAGATGCTTGTGCGCGTTCTCCACCAGGACGATCGTCGCGTCGACCATCGCTCCGATGGCGATCGCGATCCCGCCGAGGCTCATGATGTTCGAGTGGATCCCGAACAGCGCCATCGGCACGAAGGCCAGCGCCACCGACAACGGCAGCGCGATCACGGGAACCAGAGTGCTCCTGACGTGGATCAGGAACACGAGGATCACCAGGCTCACCACCACCATCTCTTCGACCAGCGTTTGCCGCAGCGTGGCGATCGCGCGGTGGATCAGGCTCGAGCGGTCGTACACCACCTCGAGCTCGATGCCGGGCGGAAACGAAGGAGCGAGATCGTGGAGCTTGCGTTTGACCCGCTCGATCACGCTCAGCGCGTTCTCGCCATAGCGCATCACGATCGTGCCGCCCACGGCCTCGCCTTCGCCGTCGAGCTCGGACAGGCCGCGGCGGATCTCGGGCCCGAACGACACCGTCGCCACGTCGGCGACCCGCACCGGAGTCCCGGTCCTGGGATCGACGCCCAGCGCCACCTCGCGCAGGTCGTCCAGGCTCTTCACGTATCCGCGTCCGCGAACGAAGTACTCGCGGCCCGCCATCTCGATCACGCGTCCGCCGACATCCGAGTTGCTGCGCCGGATGGCGGAGATCACCTGGCTCAGCGACAGGCCGTAGGCGTGCAGCCGCGAGGGATTCACCTCGACCTGGTATTGGCGCTCGTAGCCGCCCACCGAGGCCACCTCGGCCACGCCGGGCACGCTCGAGAGCGCATAACGCAGATGGAAGTCCTGGAACGCGCGCAGCTCGGCGAGGTCGTGGCGCCCGCTGCGGTCCACCAGCGCGTACTGGAAGACCCAGCCGATCGACGTGGCGTCAGGTCCGAGCGTGGGCGCGACCCCCGAAGGCAACTGACCCTTGATCCGGTCGAGCGCTTCGACCACGCGGCTGCGTCCCCAGTAGAGATCCGTGCCCTCGCGGAAGATCACGTAGATGAAGCTCATCCCGAACATCGATTGTCCGCGCACCGTTTCGACACCCGGCACCGCGAGCAGCGCCGAGACCAGCGGATAGGTGACCTGGTCCTCGATCAGATCGGGGCTGCGCCCCATCCATTCGGTGAAGAGGACGACCTGCGGATCCGAAAGGTCGGGAATCGCATCGAGCGGCACCCGCTGGATCGCCACGCCGGCGCCGAGCGCCGCCAGCGTCGCGACCAGCAGCACGACACCGCGCCGGGCCGCGCACAGCTCGATCAGACGTCCGATCATGGCGCGCCTCTAATGCTTCGGCGCCGGTTGCGCCGCGCCGCCGAGGCCGCCGATCGCGGCCTTGAGGCGGCTTTCGGAATCGATGAGGAACGATGCGCTCGCCACGACGGTATCGCCGGCCGCGATCCCGGAGAGGATCTGCGTCCACTCCCCGTCCTGCGCTCCGGTGACCACGCGCCGCGGCTCGAAGCGTCCGCCCGCGCGCGCCATGAAGACGTACGTCTCGTCGCCGGTCCTCACCACGCTCTCGACCGGCACCGCGACCGCCTGGGACGCGCGCCCATTCACCACCACCCGTCCATACATCCCGGGACGCAGCAGGCCTTCGGCGTTGGGAAGCAAGAGACGCACTTTGACGGTGCGGGTCTCGGGGGAGACGGTGGGATACACGAACTCGACACGAGAGCGGAAGGTTCGTCCAGGCAGGCCCTCGGACGTGAAGGTGGCCGGGTCGCCGATCCGGATCCGCCCCAGATCCATCTCGTAGAGGTCGGCCATCACCCACACGCGTGACAGGTTCGCGACCGTGAACAGCGTGGCGCCGGGACCGACGTATTGTCCCTGCGTCACGTTGCGCTCGAGGACCGTGCCCATGACCGGGGAAACCAGGGTCAGGCGTTGCCGGGGCAGGCGCTCGCGCTGCAGCCTCTGGATTTCCGCCTCGGGAACCCCCAGCTGCCAGAGACGGCGGCGAGCCGCCGAGGGACCGCCCGACTCGTGGCCGTGTCCACTCGTGTCCCGACTTCCTTCGACGTGGCCGGAGGTCTCGATCAGGAACTCCTGCTCGGTCTGCAGCAGCTCGGGACTGTCGATCGTGAGCAGGGGCTCCCCGTCGCGCACGCGCACTCCCGTCTGGCGCACGTGCAGCTCGGCGACCCAGCCCGAGACCCGGATCTGCACTTGGCGCAACAGTCCTTCGTCCGGCGTCACGAATCCCACCAGCTCCAGCCGCTGTCCGATGGCGCGCTGTTGGGCGCGCGCCATACGCACGCCGATCATCTGCACGCGTTCCGGATCGAGTGTGACCGCCGTGAGGCCGGGCACGCCCTGGCTGTCGGGTGGTGCTGCAACCTCGGATCCGGCGGGAATCGGCTCCAGGTCCATGCCGCAGATCGGGCACTCGCCGGGCCGATCGGAGGTGTAGGTCGGATGCATCGGGCAGTGATAACGCGCGGCGGCGAGATGCGAGGCGGACTCGCCGCGGCGCCACAGCACGTAGCTCACCGTGCTGGCCAGCGCGAGCGCCAGCAGGCCAGCGAACAACGCCCAGCGCACGACGTTCATCGTCCGCGTGCCGGGCGGTGGCGTGTGCGCGCCGCCCGCAGGCTCGTGCTCGCTCATCGTGAACTCCTCTCGGGCGCCGGCACCGCCACGCCCAGCCGGTCGGCGCGTCCGGTGAGCATCACCAACTTCGCCTGGGCCCGCGCCAGTTCGTGCCGCGCGTTCACCAGGTCCAGCGCTTCCTCGTAGTAGGCGTGGCTGGCTTCGAGCACCCGCCACAACTCCGTCGCCCCGGAACCGTACGAGGCCCACGAGGCGTCCACCGCACGGCGCTGCGCCACCAGCACCGTGTCGGCGAACAGCGCCACCTCGCGCTCCGCGGCCGCCGCTTCGGCCCATGCGGCGCGCACTTCCGCGTCCAGCGTCAGCTCGGCGCCACGGCGCTCGGCCTCGGCTTCCCGTGCCATCGCCTCCATCCGGGCCGCCATGGCGCCTTCGTTGGAACCGGCGAACAGCGGGAGCATCACGCTGGCGGTGAAGCTCATCATGTCGTCCTGCTCGGTGCCGTCGGCGAGTCGTTCGCGAAACCCGTACTCGCCGCGCAGCTCGACGTCGGGCCATCGCGCGCGCCGCGCGGCCTGGGCCGCGAGCCGGTTGGCGTCCGCTCGCGCGGCCGCTTCGCGAAGCTCGGGATGCGCGTCGGAGACCCCGGTGAGCCACGGATCAGGACGATCCCCCACCGTCACCGCCGGCACGGGCGCGAGCATGGTGGTGTCCGTGACGACCTCTCCGCCCAGCGCCTCCGACAACCGCGCCTGTGCGGCGAAGCTCGCGGCGCGGAACCGAGCCATCTCCGCGCGCACGCGCGCACGCTCGGCCTCGACGCGCAGCATCTCATCGAGCCGGCCACGGCCTGCCGCATATCGGGCGCGCGCGGCTTCGACCATGCGCTGCATCACGCCCTGATGCGACTCGGCCTCACGCGCACGCTCGCGCTCGAAGAGAAGGTCGGCATAGCGCTCCCAAGCCGTTCCCATCACCTGGAGTCGAGTGCCGTCGGCACGCGCGACCTCGGCCGCCCAGGTCTCGCGGGCGGAGCCGCGCGACAGACCGTTCGATCCGAAGAGCGGGATGGTCTGCGCCACGCCGATCATCTTCATCGTCATCGGATCCATGTCGAATCCGCCTTCCCTCGGCAGGTTCAGAACGCCGGCCTCGAGCATGGGCGAGCGCCATGCGCCCGCCGGGCCAATGGCCTGTCGTGCGGCCTCGACCGCCTCGCGCTGCGAGGCCATGGTCGGGTGCGCCGCGACGGCGCGAGCGAGCGCGGTCTGAAGATCGAGCGCGGCGCTCGGCAAAGCACTCGCGGCGATCCAGGCCAGTGACAAGGCCGAAGCCGCTCGTCGGTGATGTCTCATCCAGCATCCTCCCGCGCGATCTCATCGCGCGTGGGCCACGGCTCGACGCCGAGGCGGTGAGCGTCGTTCCGGCCGGCACGGATGACCGGCGCGAACGGACGCAATCTCGAGGAGTGCTAGAAGAGCGGCGGGGCGCGGCCGCCGAAGGGATCGAGCGAGGTGGATGCGGTGGGAGGTCGCTCGTCGGCGATGAGCCTCGCGCCGAGCGGGCGAGTCTCGATGATCTCGAGCGGCTCGACGGAGACGGCGACCGACGTGGCGCCGGTGTCCGACCGGTCGAGCTGGATGGAGGACGAAGGCGCCAGCTTCACGCAGCACGGCGATAGCGAACGAGCTTCGGCTTTGCTCGCGGTCTTGCCGGACTCATGGTGGCAATCCGGGCAGCTCTTGCGCGCCACCGGTACGCCGGTGCACGCCATGGCCTGTCCGGTGAGCGTGCTGAGCACGCACAGGTGGGTGCCCGCGAGAAAGAGGACCAGCGCCGAGATGATCTCCATCCGACGGATCCAGCGACCGACGTTCCTGCTCATGCCCGGGATCATCGGCTGCGGATTCTGGGCCCGTGTCCCATGCGCGTCAACTCTGGGTCGGCCATGGGTACAGGCCGGTCGCGGAAGAAGGCGGCCAGCGCGGTGATCGTCATCCAACCCAGCACGACGAGCAGGCCGCCGATCTCCCGCTCCAGCTCGACGCGGGCGTTCTTCATCTCCCAGGAGGCGAAAAGCTCGGGAATCCAGACCCTGCCGGTCACCTGCCGCACCAGCCGGGCGGCCCACACGGTGGCCACGGCTCCGACGATCGCCGGCACCCACCAGGGGTAGCTGCGGGGCCGCAGCGCCGCCCAGAACGCAACCACGGTCGCCGCGCCGTAGATCGCCATCCACGGCAAGGGATCGGGGTCGTTGTACTGAACCACGACCGACAGCGCGAACGCCGCCGCCATGATCCAGTGCATTCCACGGAGGAACGCGGCCCGCCTCATGTCATTGAGCCACGATCTTGTAGAGACTGCCGCCGATCGTCATCACGTAGAGCTCGCCTCGCGAGTCCTGGCCGAAGCTGCTGATGTTCCCGTTCGGATCGAGGTTCGGCCAGTCCGTGAGCTGCGTGGCGAACCCTCCGCTCAGCTTGAAGCTCTTGATCCAACCGGCGCAGTGGTCGCCGTAGAAGTAGGTGCCCTGCAGGCTCGGGATGTCCGCGCCGCGATAGACGTAGCCTCCGATCACCGCGCAGTCCGGGCCCACATGGTCGTAGGCGAGGATGGGCGCCGTGAGGCCGGTCCGGTTGCATCCCGAGCTGGGATTGAAGCAATCGTTGCCCTCGGTGATCGACCAGCCGTAGTTCGCCCCCTTGCCGCGCCCGCTGGCGTTGGTATTGACGTTGATCTCCTCGTGGGCGTACTGGCCGACGTCGGTGAGGTAGAGATCGCCATTCGATCGGTCGAAGCTGAATCGCCAGGGATTCCGCAGCCCGATGCTCCACAGCTCGCGCAAGCCCGGAGCAGGCGGAAACAATGGGTTGTCCGACGGAATGCCGTAACCATCACCCGACCCGCTCACGTCCAGCCGCAGCACGGCGCCGAACAGGTCGCCCGTGCTCTGTCCGTAGTCGCGCGGGTCTTCCTGACCTCCACCGTCGCCGATGCTCATGTACAGGTAGCCGTCGGGCCCGAAGGCGATCATGCCGCCTTTGTGATTGTCCTCGTCCGGCTGGGTCAGGCTGAGAATGGTTTGCCCCGATGGGTTGGCGACGTCTCGATTGCTCGAGACCGTGTACCGGATCAGCTTCGTATCTCCCGACGGATCCAGGAAGCTGAGGTAGAAGCGCCCATTGGTCGCATAACCCGGGTCGAAGGCCATCCCGGC
>DASTBI010000210.1 GCA_035712145.1 Candidatus Eisenbacteria bacterium
CGCTCCGAACGTCGTCGCGGGCGATTATGGAAAGCACAAGGGGCAATCCCCCGAGGAGATGGCCAAGAAGGCGCTGAACAAGTGGCAGAAGACCCTGAAGATCACTCCCGAGCAGGCGCCGCAGTTCGAGGCGGCGATGACCGAGTCGTACCGGAAGATGGCCGAGGCCAAGACCGCGGCGGCCGGCGACAAGACGAAGATGAAGGAATCGATGGTCACCGTCCTCAAGGAGCGCGAGGAGTCGCTCGCTCAGGTGCTGACGGCGGATCAGATGAAGATCTACAAGGAGAAGATCGCCAAGGTCAGCAAGAAGGCCAAGGAGCACGTGGCCAAGACGGACGACACGAAGTAGCCGAAGTCGGCATCGACGAGAGCGGCGCGGTCATCACGACCGCGCCGTCTTGCTGAATCGGCTGCCTGAAACTCCATGTGGCATCTGGCGAGACGAATGCAATAGGTCTTCTGGGCCACGACTCGTGGGCTGGAAGGTCGAGCCGTCGCTGCTAGGAGCGACCTGAACTCCACCTAGTCAAGTTGGCGCGACAGCGGCTAGCGGCTCACCCCGTACTGGCGACCGATGGCGACCGGCCGCCAACCCATGGCCGCGTACATGGCCTTCGACGTCTCCGCCACGTTGGCGCAAATCACGATCGGGCCAGCACTCTGAGCGCGGGCTTCGGCCACGCAATGGTGGATCAAGGCCGTCGCAATTCCTCGGTGGCGATACTCCGGCAACACGAAGAGATCCTCGACCTGTCCCATGCCGTCGACACCCTCCCACGAGTTGAAGAAGCCCACCGGCCGGCCGTCCACGTAGGCCATGGTGTAGCGCACCGGAGGACACTTGAGCCGCGCCGCCGTGGCGAGACCGTCGGGGACCTGCCAGCGCCGCGGATCGCCCTCGGCTGGATTGGCATGCTCGGCCCATTCGACCCGCTTCAGCTCGCGGAATGCGCGCCAGTCCTCTGCGCTGATGATTGGCCTGAGGTCACACGATCGCGGCTCAGCGCGCAGATCCTCCGTGAGGAGCATGATGAGGATGCGCGTCTGCTCGACCCCGATCAGTGCGAGGCGCGACTCGATCGACGGCTGGGCCGAGGGGGAGAGTCTGAAGGTCAGGGTCGAGCAGTGCGCAAACTCTTCCCGGGCCCGATCCAGCAGGCGCTCGATCTCAGCGTCCGAGGCCGCCGAGATGTCATAGATGAAATTGGCGTCGTAGATGAATGGAATTTCCGGATTGACGACGAAGGTCGCGAACTCGGTCTCGAAGGTTCGGTGCCCAAGCGCGAGGTTGAGCACGTTCACTCGCCAGGCTTGCGAGGTCTGGCGATCAACCGACATGGGCGGCACAGGCCTCCTCGGAACGCCAGACTCGAGCGGCATGCCATTGAGTCACCGTGCGGGCGACGGGCCCGGCGCTACCGTCCCGGCGATGAGTTCGATCCTGCATCGAGGTCGGCGGCGGCTCTCGACAGCATTTCTTCCTCGCCTTCGATCCGTGAGCCACAGCTGTAGCCCGAGCGATAGGTGAGCAGGGTGACGGTCAGAAAGCAAGCCTTGCACGACCGCCCTCGGCCAGCCGCTGGGCCGCTGCCAAGTCCCTGACTCGGCGGCCCTTGCGCCGTTGGCGCCGGCTCGAAGCGCCGACCAGTCAAGCGCGGATCAAGCGACGCCGGCCACGCTCCGTTCACGTCGGTCGAGGTCCATCGACCGCATGAAGGGAGGTCGTGATGCACTCGGAGAACCGTTCGGTGAGCCGTCGAGGGGCTCGCCTGCCCTACCTGGTGGTCGTGCTGCTTGCGGCGTTGATC
>DASTBI010000211.1 GCA_035712145.1 Candidatus Eisenbacteria bacterium
CGCGAGCAGGCGTGGCGGATTGGGCGCACCGCATTCGCGGTGCAATGGGCCGGTCTGCTGGCCTCGACCGCCTTCCTCTGGTACATCCTCTTCACCCATCAGTTCCAGTACCAGTACGTGGCGTCCTACTCCTCGAGCGCCATGCCCGGCCACTACGTCTACGCGGCTTTCTGGGGCGGGCAGGAGGGCACCTTCGTCCTGTGGGCCCTGCTCACCGCGACGCTGGGGCTGATCCTGATGCGCGTCCGCCACCCGCTGACGCGGCCGGCGATGCTGTTCCTGAACCTGCCGCTGGTGATGCTGGCGCTGGTGACGGTGATGAGGGGACCGTTCCTGACCTTCCCGATGGGCCGCGTGCCGATGGACGGACAGGGGTTGAACCCGCTGCTCCAGGATCCCTGGATGACCATCCACCCGCCGGTGCTCTTCACCGGCTTCTCGTCGCTGGTGGTGCCGTTCGCGATCGCCATGGCGGCGCTGGTCAAGCGCGACTACGACGGCTGGATCAAGCCGGTGCTGCCGTGGGCGGTGTTCTCGACCGCGATCCTCGCCACCGGCTTCATCATGGGTGGGGTGTGGGCCTACAAGGTGCTGGGCTGGGGCGGCTACTGGGGATGGGACCCGGTCGAGAACGGCTCGCTGATTCCCTGGCTGTCGAACATTGCGCTGCTCCACGGGCTGCTGGTGCAGCGAGCGACCGGGAGCCTGCGGCGCACGAATTTCTTCCTCGCCGTCACCTCGTACGTGCTGGTGCTCTATGCCTCTTTCCTCACCCGCAGCGGGGTGCTGGCCGACTTCTCGGTCCACTCGTTCGTGAACCTCGGCCTCAACGGGTTCCTGCTCTCGTTCCTGTTCCTGACCATGATCGTCGGCTACGGGGCGTGGCTGCTGCGGCTGCGGGACATGCCGTCACCGAAGGAGCCGCTGGGCAGCTTTTCGCGCGAGTCGATGATGTGGCTCGGCCAGCTGGTGTTCATGCTGATGGCGGCGCTCACCGCGGTTGGCATGAGTGCGCCGCTCATCACCCGGCTGTTCGGGCCGCCGTCTAACGTGCAGACCTCGTATTACAACCTGGTCAACGGCCCGCTGGCGATCGCGCTCGGCCTGCTGCTCGGAATCGCGCCGCTGATGCGCTGGCGCAAGCAGGAGCCGGCGGCGCTGATGAAGGCCGCGCTGCCCTCGGTCGTGGGCGCGGTCGTGCTGGGCTTGGCCGCGGCGGCGCTCGGCGTGCGTGAGCCGATCCCGCTGGCGGTGGTGTTCGGTGCCGCGTTCGCGCTCACCGGCAACCTGGTGGTCACGGTCCGCGGGTTCCGCGCCGGCTGGAAGCACGGGGTGGCGTTCCTCGGCCACACCGGGGTGGCGATTCTGCTGATCGGGATCATCGCTTCCTCCAACTACGGGCGCTCGAGCCAGGCCCAGCTGCCGGTGGGCGAGACCAAGGACGTGCTCGGCTACCGTCTCGAGTTCCAGGGCATTCGCCCCGGCGCCGGGGGCCAGGACCGGGCGGTGATCGCGGTCAACGCCGAGGGCGGGGCGTTCGATGCGCTGCCGGCGCTCTATTGGAGCGAGTTCAATCAGGGTTACATGAAGAAGCCCCACATCCAGCGCTACCTCGCCTACGACCTCTACATCTCGCCGCTGGAGATGGTGGGTGGGGAGGAGGAGGTGAACGGCGTCTGGTTCTCGAAGGGCGAGAGCAAGAAGGTGGGGGAGGTGACCTACACCTTCATGGACTTCGACCGCCAGATGGGCGATGTGGTGCGGGTGGCGGCGCGGATGCGGGCCGAGATCGGCGGCCGCACGGTGACGGTGCGGCCGGTGCTGGAAATCAACCTGAAGGAAGGGACTCCCAACCGTATTCCCGACTACCTGCCGGGCGGCGCCTCGGTGCAGATCGCGTCGGTGGACCCGAACACCGGGCGGGTGGCGCTCGAGCTCCCCGGGATGGGACGCACCAGGAGTCAGGACATCCTCGCGGTCGAGGTCAGCACCAAGCCGCTCATCAACCTGGTGTGGCTGGGGGCGATCGTGATGCTGGCCAGCGCCTTCATGAGCATGTGGCGCCGGGCGCTCGACGTGAGACGTCTCAGACCGGAACCGACCGGTCGCTCCTAGCCCCGCGTTCGCGTTGGCACCGGCCTCCTGAGCGAACGACGCATGAGGTCGTGATCCCCGGCCCGGAGGCCAGTTGGACCATCACAAGTCGTAGCCGCGGCTCAGCAGGCGCTTCGCGGCCTTCGGATACCACTCGGGGGGCGGCAGCTCCCAACCCAGCGTGTCCGCCAGCCGGTCATAGATGTTGAAGGAGAATGCCACGTAGAGCGCGTCGAGGAGCTTGGCCTTCGACACTCCCGCGGCGAGCAGCGGATCCAGATCCTCCGGCCTGACCTCGGTGGGGGAGAGCGTCACCTTCTTCAACCAACCCAGCGTAAGTCGCATCGATTCCGAGATCGGTGCGGTCGTGTAGTCGGCCAGCACAGCCTTGACGATCTCGGGGTTCGATGCGAGCGACGCGACCGCGCCGTGAGACTGTGTTCAGAAATGGCATTGGTTGACGCTCGACACGAACGCCGCGAACAGCTCCCGCTCCGCCACCGACCACTCCGAAGGCCCACGCATCACTTCCTGCGTCAGGGCTCCAGCCTGCCGCCCGAAGAATTCCCGGCGATAGAGAAGGGTCTTCACCACGCCCGCGGGTTCGCTCCTACTCATGATGCGGATCATGCCGAGCACAAACTTCTCCCGGAGCGCGTGGCTTCGATCCACCCTTTCGAGCCGCATCACTTTCTCCCCAGAGCGGCCAGCCCCGCCTGGAACCGCGCCCGCGCAGCTCCCAGCGCGCACGCCACGATGATCTCGAACAGGGCATCATCATCGTAGCTGCGCTTGAGGGCGGCGACGTCCTCGTCGGTCACTCGATAGGCAGTGCTCCAAATCTTCTCGAGCAGCGGCCGGAGCTCGGCCGGCAGCTCATGCCAGAGCGCCGGATCCGAGGCCGCTCGCCTCATCGCCGGAGCGAGCGTGGCAGG
>DASTBI010000212.1 GCA_035712145.1 Candidatus Eisenbacteria bacterium
CGTGCTCGAGGACGCCATCGGCGCCCGGAACCTCGAGGCCACGCTCGAGGCCGAGATGACCCCCGAGAACGGCCGCTCGATGATCCGCGCCGACCTTGGCGTCGCCGGGCGCGGCCAGGATGCCGCCCTGCCCCAGACCGCGCACCTGGAGGGCTTCATCGACAATCCCGCCGCACCGCAGGACGGCTTCGATCTCACGCTGTCTAAGCAGCCCTGCTGAAACAGGCCGATGCATCGGGCGTTCTCCTGTCTTTGGGGCAGCGAGGACGGGCGATGGTCGGACGATCGAAGATCAGGGCTGATGGTGACGAGCGTGCGGCATTGCGTCTGCTCGCGCGCTCGGGCCACCGCGCCGAGGCAGATCGCGCACGGGCGATCCTGCTGACGTTGGAGGGCCGGGAGGCGGCAGGGATCGCCGCCGCCTTGGGCGTGCATGTCAGCACCGTGCGGGAATGGCGCGGCCTGTTCGCCGAGGGCGGCACCGCCTCCCTCCAGCGCCGCAAGCCACCGGGCCGGCCGAGCCGGATCGGGATCGCAGCGACAGCGCTGGCCGAGGCCATCCTCGACGAGGACGATCGCCACGATGGCGGCTGGACCCTGCCCCGCCTGCGGGCGGAGATCGAGCGTCGTGGGGGACCGGCGATCTCGGACGGCTGGCTCTCGATCCAGCTGCGCCGAAAGGGTTCACATGGCGCCGGCCGCGGCACACGCTGAAAGGCCGTCAGGATACCGAGGCCGTCGCCGCCAGTCACAGCCGGCTCATGGAGCTGAGGCGGCAAGCCGCCGCGGCGATGATCGACCTTCTCTTCCTCGATGAATCGGAGGCGCGCACCCATCCTTACCTGGCGCATTGCTGGGCCAGGCGCGGCTTGGACCTGCGCATCGAGGCACCGGGTCAGGCAAAACGGCGCGCCATGCTGGGCGCCTTCGATCCGATCCGCGTCGAGCTTCTTGTGCATACCAGCGCCAGCAAATGCTCGACCGATTTCATCGACCTGCTCAACGCGCTCGAAGCCAGCTATGGCGGCGCCACGCGAACCCGGCCGCTGGTCGCTGTGATGGACAATGGCCCGATCCACACCAGCAAGCTCACGACCAAGGCGCTCGCCGAGCGGCCGTGGCTCACCGTCGAATGGCTGCCCAAATATGCGCCGGAGCTGAACGAGATCGAACATTCCTGGCGCGACCTCAAACGCCATCACCTCGCCAATCGTACCTTCATCGACGCCGACGATCTCGACCGCACCATCCACCGTGCGGTCGACCGCCTCAATCGGGAGCGCCAACCTCATCCGTCGGCTTCCTTGCTCAAGGCTGCTTAGGAGCACGCCCGGGGCCGGCTACCAGCGCCTGCCCGCTGCGACGCAGGCCATAGGTTGCATTAGGGAAAGCGGCATGGGCCGCGGGAGCTCGACGTATGGGATCGA